>JAZNQJ010000124.1:0-10102 GCA_045590115.1 Alistipes sp.
CATCTTACCACAATAAGGCTATATGCCGCAGGTCTAAGCACCTATGCCCTCGCTTCGGTGGGGGCTTTTTCATTTAACACATGAATAACAAAAGCCCCCGAGCAGAGGCTCAGGGGCGAAAGTTAGAGAGTGTGGCAGTCGTAGGACTACTTGATGGTCTCCTCACGAACGAGGCAGCCCGGAACGATACGGTTGCCACCGGTAACTACCTTAAATGTTGTGGCACTTAGGTAGGCATTACCACCTGCAGCATCCTCATCGGCCTTAGCATCCTTATCGGCAGCAAGAGCCTCAGCATCCTCCAATGCGCCAAAGCGGTTATCCCAAATCTTGCCCTTAATAGGACGCAACTGACCAACTTTTGTATAGGTGATACGACCCATCTCATCCTCAACAGGCATCAACACATCGTAGCGAGACTTCTCGTTAACACCCTCCTTAAGACCAATCTGCACATCTACAGTGCCATCGTCGTTGATCTTGTGGATAGGCACATTAACCTTGAAGTCATCGTACTCACGCTGAAGCTGAACGATAGACTTATCGATAGCACGTGTACACACCTTAAGCATCTGCTCCGACTTAGGCTGCTTAGCAAAATACTTTGATGCAAGGTTAGCAGCCGATGTAGTGGTCTTACCTACGTACTCAAGGCGGTAGGTTGGATCGCTACCTGAGATAGCATTGAAACGATCACGAGCAGCAATACGGTCAGCATCGCTATAGCTCTTATCAGCATAGTACTGCGAGTAGAAGGTCCACAAGTGGTCCTCATCCCACACAAGGCGGTAGAGATATGAGGTAATATTTACTCGGAAGCCATCAATCTGATTCACCGCAGAGGCTGTAGCATCAGCAAGGTCAGTAACATCTACGCCGATGAGTGCGCCAGCCAAAGCGCCAAAGATACGAATACCTGCCGCAGCCTTTGCCGAACGCTCACCCTTATCGATAAAGGTGATATCGTTGACCAGCACAAAGGTATTACCGATGAGCTTATCGCCCATATCGGCGAGCTGTGCCTTACCACGGGTACTCTGCTCAGCAAGACGGATATCGAGCTGCGAAGCATCGTAGTAGCCACGTTCCGAGATAAGATCCATGTCGCAGAGGCCTGTGCTGAAGTCACGATTAAACCACTTAGACACCAACGACTTTGCCGTAGCATTAGCAGCAAAGAATGCCTCGATGTCGGCATGATTAACCTTATCCTTCTTCCCGCTATTTGCCTTCTTGGTCACCTTCTTTGCCGATGACTCGAACGAACGGGTGTAGAGGTTATGGTTGTTGAACTTATCGGGCATAGGCATCATCATGAATGCCGAGTCGATAGACTGACCATAAGGTAGCTGTGAGTGTTTGATAAGTACGGAGTAGAGCGAGCTGCGGTGATACTTACCGAGTGAATCAATCTGACGCTGTGCTGATGCGCTAAACGAAATAGCCACCAACGCAACGAGTAAAAATAGTCTCTTCATAATTGTAGTTTTTTAGTAGTTTATTGTCTGTTTCCTCAACCGCACACTACCTTCTCCACCAAATATTATAATGCTGCTCCTGCTGGTTCTCGCCGTATGCTACGCCAACATCACGCCAGGCATCAACCTGCTTCTCCTGAAGCTTAAGCTCCTTCTCGGCCATCTTGCGCAACCATTCAATCTCCTTCTCGGCCTGCTCACGATCATACTTACGCTCGCTGATGACAAACTCCTTAATCTCAGTAGCCAGAGCCTCAACCTCATTATAGCAGCTTGCATAAGGCGAAATCTCAGCAAGGTATGAGCCAGCCTCCTCAGCAGCAGCGTAGTCGTGGCCTGCAGCCCATACCGTACGAGCCAACTGCAAGAGTTTGAGCGCATCGCCATCAATCATCTTCTGGTATACGTCCATAGCAGCGTCGTTAACCTTGTCGTAGCCCTCGCACACATCAGGAATTGCAGAGAGTAGGTACAATGCCTTATCGTACTCACCCAACTTGGCCATAGCCTGCGACTGTTTGATAAGGTTGTCGATCTGTGACTCGTAGTACGACACAATCTTCTTGGAGCCACTTGCCACAAACTTGCTAAACTCAGGAGCTGTAGGCTTTACGGCCTTGAATGCCGAAGCAAAGGCCTTAGTCTCGTTCTCGCCAACACCACGCACCGACATAGAGTATGTCTCGTAGATACGCTGTGTGCCAGCATCAGCAATGTAGAACGTAAGGTCGGCATACTGCACTATATGTGCTGGTGCGCCACCAACAACATCCTTATCAGTAAGTGTTACGGTGCAAGTGATAAAGAACTGTGCGCGATTATCTGCGCCCATGCCGTTGCGAGTAACAATCTGAAGCATCTTATCGTTAAGCGATGCCTGTGCCATAGCAGGAACAATAGAGTCGTCCTGCGACACATATACACCAATAGGTATTGGCTTTGAGGCCTGAGCCATGACACATACTACCGATGCCAAGGCTACAAGTGTCATTACTATCTTCTTCATATGATATTACGTTTTAATGGTTTTACTTCTCGCCAAGGATGATTACACAACGGCCGAGACCCTGATTGAGTATCTTAACCTCCTGGATGAGATATGGCTCAGCACGCAGGTGGCGTACCAAATTACGGATGAAGCGGTTAGCATCGTTAGGACGGCCACGATCATCGAGGATGTCTATGCGTACCTGATTTAGTGTCATTTGAGTCTCCGACTGATCGGTGATGTTGTAGCGGTGACCCTTAGTATTCTCGTAGAACCAATCATCGATAATCTCAGAGAGTGCATAACCATCGTAGTCGCTCTCAAGGTCGTTATGCCAATTGTCCGAAATGCGGATAAGGAAGCTCACCTCACGACCATTCTCGAACATATCATCGAAGTGTGACTGAAGGCGGTCGGCAAAAGCACCGATATGCTCCTCAACAGCCTGCTCAAGCATCACTGCGATATCCACAGAGTGTGAAGGTTCGCCTGTGCCGTTAGCACCAGCAATCTGCTTATTGGTGTATGAGTCGAGACCCTGAAGTGTATAGCGCACCGACTTCTTAGGGCCTACAGACACAACATCCCATGTCACCTGCATGATGATATCTGCCTTAGCACGATTGCGTACCTGGTCGTAGGCACTCTCAGCCACAGAGCCGCCATTCTTACCCTCAACCAACGCCAACTCAGCACTTGTGTTGTTGATATCCTTGATTACCGACTCAAGGTTCTGGAGAGGGAAGCCACGATCGCTCATCAGGTCGTTAAGCTTGGCGATAACATTAAGCAAGTCCATATCGCCCTGCAATGCGGCAACATAGTCGGGCGAGAACACCTTTGTACCCATGTTGTCAATCTCGTTGTAGTAGCCCTTAGCCTTACACCAAGCATCGCTTGGCACAACCATGATTGTTGGCTTCTTGGCCTGCGAGAAAGCACTCATCGCAATGATAGCAAAGAGCGCTGTTAGTAGTATCTTCTTCATAGCTTATTATTTAATTATATTATTATCTCTTAGGTACTGCTCCAACTCGGCACGATAGACACGTACGGTTGTAGATATCTTCATCTGCGCACCACCCCAATGCTTCTCGTTGCTACCCACACGACGGTCGTCAAGCGAGATAAACATGGTATAAGCGCCACCATCTCGGAAGAACTCGTTAAGGAATGGAGCAATCTTCTCCTCGGCATTAGCGCCAAAAACCAAAGGACGTGACATTAGAGTGTTGCCTGGCACATTAACACCCTTGAGGATAACCTCACGCACAGCATTCTTGCGTGCTTGTTCACGAGCGTCAATACGGTTACGTCCCTGACCATAGGCACGTACTGTGATTGAGCCAGCGGCCTCAGTATTGAGATACTCACATGTTGTGGAGTAGAATGCTGGAGTTGTCATCGTACGTGTGTTGCACGATGTAGCGAGCATAGCGCCAACAACTGCAACAATAAGAAATAGTCGCTTCATAGTAGTAAGTGTTTATGGTTAGAAACCTGTGCTTAGGCCACGAATGATACCTGCCTCCTCGAGGTGCTTGCGGAGCATAGTCTTGTTGACCATAACAACAACGCCAACCTTATACTCTCTGCCCACCTTGCGGATCTCAGCCGAGCCATCCATCATAGAGCCTACGTAGCGAGCATATGGACCATCCTCTGAGAAGAAAGCCTCAAAAAAGTCAGCCTTGACCGACTCTATAGCCGCATCAGTAACCAATGGGCGGTGCGATGATGAGCCTGAACCAGCATAGCCTCGGAAGATAACGCCATGAACGGCATTCTTACGACACTGCTTCATGGCCAGGTCTGAGCGCTTAGAGTAGCTCCATACCTTAACCATGACCATACCGTCTGCTGCCGTCTTGCAATACTCTATGTCGTAACGGAAGCGGTCGGTATCCTCGTTAAGCTTCTTCTTTTTGTCGGCAAAAGCAGCTGTACATGCCAACATGATCATAGTTAGAACAAGAATAAGTCTCTTCATGTTATGATAAAAATTAAGTCGCTGTGCAACTCCCCACAGCAGTTAATAAGTAGAAAATGGCGTGGAGCTGAGTATCGCCACCAAAGAAACAGCCTAACTAACTGTAATGCAAATATACAAATTTTCTATGAATATCTCAAAAAGTTCAACAAAATTTAGCCTATAACTCTACTCTTGCGTATTTTTTCGTACATTTGTGATGGAATAACCATCTATTTTAACAACTGATGAGAACTCGACAACGAGACTTTGCGCTTATCATAATCGCCATATTCGCCATATTCGCCAACATTACCGTAGGGCTATGCAACATGCACTCGCCAAATAGCGACCTTAAGCTATGGTACGACAAGCCAGCAAGCCTATGGGAGGAGTATCTACCCTTAGGCAACGGCCAGCAGGGCATGATGTCATCGGGAGGCATTGCCACTGACCATATCATTCTCAACGAGGGTACTATGTGGTCGGGAGGTGTACAGCACACCGACAATAGCGAGGCCATAGAGTGGCTACCCAAGATTCGTGAGGCACTGCTTCGTGGCGACAATCGTGCTGCCGAGATTATGATGTACCGCTACTTCACATGCTCGGGAGGTGGCTCAGCCTCGCCTGAATATGGCAGCTACTCGATATTTGCAGATCTGCATATCCACCACATAGGCGCTGAGGGTCTTACCCCCGAAGAGTATTGTCGTGAGCTAAGCCTCTCGGAAGCCGTAGCACGCACCACATACACCATCAACGGCACAACATATGAGCGTGAATACTTCTGCTCTATGACCGACAATATTGCCGTCATACGCCTAAAGTCCACTAAGGCATCCACATACCGCATACGACTATCTCGCAGCGAACATGCCGAGATTGTCGCCAATGACAACACCATAACCATAAGTGGCACTCTGCCAAGTGGTAGCCAGCAGAAAGGTGTATCGTTCTACGGAGAGGTACGTACGATAAGCGATGGCGAGACATCTTGCGACAACAATGAATTAGTAATCAGCGATTCAAAAGATATTATCTTACTCATTGCATCAGCCACAGACTATGCCAACAAGGAGTACAAACAGAGCGTTCGCAAGGCATTAAGCGACACGCCCGACTACCCCATACTCTTACGTCGTCACATCGCCACACACCGCCAACTGTTTGATCGTGTGGTAATCAACCTCGGCGAACAGCCCAACCACCTTACTACAGATGAGCGTCTGCACCGCTACGCCTCAGGAGCTAATGATGCACCACTCGCTGCGCTTTATGCTCAGTATGGTCGCTACCTACTCATAGCCTCGGCATACAAAGCCACCCTGCCGCCCAACCTACAGGGCATATGGGCAAACACCACATGGTGTCCATGGAATGGCGACATGCACCTCAACATCAACCAACAGATGAACCATTGGCCATTGGAGGTGGGCAACCTACCAGAGCTTATCGATCCGCTCACACGCTACACCGAACTGCTCGCCTCAAGAGGTAAGCATACGGTACAACACTTCTACGGTGCTGATGGCTGGTGCGCACATATATTGGCCAACGCCTGGGGCTTCACAGCCCCCTCTGAAGATCCATCGTGGGGTGCTACGAACACCTGCGGAGCGTGGATAAGCCTACACCTATGGGAACATTACCTCTACACGCTCGACAGGGAGTATCTCGCAAGGGTCTACCCCACCATGCGTGGCGCTGCAGAGTTTCTACGTTCAATACTCATCACCCACCCCACAACGGGACACCTCGTAACGGCACCTACAACATCGCCCGAGAATGGCTTCTACCTCAACCCTTCGGACGCTCAGCGAGGCATCATCACACACGTATGCTTAGGCTCAACAATGGACAACCAAATAGCCCGAGAGCTTTTTGGCGCAGTAGTCACTGCAAGCGAGATTCTTAGTTGCGATGAGTCTTTGCGTCAGGAGCTTAGCGTAACACTCAAACAGCTTGCTCCCACACGAATAGGCTCGGATGGCAGAGTCATGGAGTGGATGGAGGAGTATACCGAGTGCGAGCCTCAACACCGACATGTGTCGCACCTCTTCGGCCTATACCCCGCAAAGCAGATTACACGCCATACGCCCGAACTATTAGAGGCTTCACGCCGTAGCTTAGAGCTTCGTGGCGACGGAGGCACAGGGTGGTCACGAGCATGGAAGATATGCTTTTGGGCGCGTCTCGGCGATGGCGACAAGGCGCATAAGCTACTCGGCTCGCTCCTTGAGCCAGCATTAGTCGATGGCACACACCACGAAGGCACCTACCCTAACCTCTTCTGCGCCCACCCACCATTCCAGATAGATGGCAACTTTGGCGGCTCGGCAGGCATCATGGAGATGCTGCTTCAGAGCCATGACGGCGACATAACGCTGCTCCCAGCACTCCCCACAGCATGGTCATCAGGCGAATTCAGAGGCCTCAAGACTCGTGGCAACATAGAGATATCGTGTCGCTGGGTAGATGGCCATGTGGTGGAGGCATGCATCGTAAGCCCCAGCACCCAGACAATCACACTACGCACTACGGACGGCAAACTCCGCCACGTAGAGTGTCGTGCGGGAGCAAAAACCCGAGTTAGATGGTAACACTCAAATTTACAATCAATAAACAACACTAAAATTTTACAGCTATGAAAAACATTTTCAAGTATTTATGCATGGTAGCAACTGCACTTGCAACAACCATTACTCTAAGTTCGTTTAGCGCTATCGATGAGGATGAATTCGATTTTGAAGAGATTCTTAAAGTTGCCATTGCAGAGATAGATGCAGAGTGTCCACAAGATATGGGCGATGGCATGACATTGGAGCGTGTTACCATCTCCAACAATCGAATTATATACCTAATATCTTCGCCACAAGATATTGTTGAAGGCTTTAATCTGATGAAGGAGCTTAATAGCGCAGCCACATCCAAGATGATGTTAGAGAGTATGTTAGGGGGAGGCGATGAGGTTGTATTTCTATTTCTCATTTGCGCAGGGGCCAACTACGGCATAGAGTTTATCTTCAAGTCGAGCGACGGCCAATCTGCCAACCTTGTATTGAGTTCAAAAGAGTTATCAGACACCCTCGGCAATAAATATAGCGTAGAGTATCTGGAGAATATTGTAGACAAATTGATTTTTAACTAAATGTAACAATGGTCTCATTATAAAAAAACAAATACCTTCCACATCAACCGACGTGGAAGGTATTCTATTATATGATGCCATTAAGACGCTTGAAAAGCTCATAGTAGAGCTTGGTAGACTCCAACTCGTGCCAACGAGAGAGTGTCACGTAGTCCTCATCCATGTTGTATATCTTAGCACCCTCGATAGCCAACAAAAAAGGTGAGTGTATGGCATACTCGTAGGATTCTCACAATCACCACTACGAGTTTTGCGCATCGTATCGTGCATCTCGCACGTGCCATCCATCGACACCCCAACCAAGAAATTATTCTTGCCAAGAAACTTACACCACTCATCATCCAGGAGTGTTGCGTTTGTCTGTATGCAGTTATCTACCCTACGACCATTGGCATAGCGTCGTTGCAACTCAACTGCCCGCTCGTAGAACGATATAGGACGTAATAAAGGCTCGCCACCATGCCATATAAACAACAACTCAGATGTGGTCTGCGACTTAATATATTCTTTAACAAATAGCTCAAGGATATCATCACTCATCATCTGCGATGAGCCACCAAGCAGTTCGCTCTTTTCGAGATAATAGCAATAGCCACATCGCAGATTGCATTTTGCGAGACATAGCATTTCTTCTTTCTCGCTGAGAACGAATAATTTACAGAAGTAAAATATTAGACTACTAACGATTTCGAAACAAGCAAAGTTCCCTTATCTGTCTTATTCAGCATTATTGAAAAGAACGCTTTTTATAAATGTAAAGGTAACTATTTATTTTGAAATGGATATAATATCTGAATCAAAATGTCGATAACCAATAATTGGCTACCGACATTTTTATTTAGGGTTTAGTTTATTTGAATATTACCTTTTTGAAACCACATTACCCTTGGTATCGAGCAAGTACCAGTCGTAACTGTCGTATTCTTGCACCTCAAACAAATCCTTCGAGAGCATATTGATATCCGAGTAGATTGCAGGTGTGATAGGCTCGCCCGTAATACGGCTCATAATACCGTAGCTATTCATTACCTTGTACTTCACAAAGTCAGCGAACTCGTACGTGAGGTCCCCACAGCTATCATAGCCATTAGGATATTTGAGGTAGTATGTACCATCAAACATAAATGGCTGTATGATATTACCCTCGAAATCTACCTGCCACTGCTTGCCACCTTTCGTAAGCACAAAGCCGTCAGAAAGAGTGTTAATGTAACCATACTCGGCAGGATATACCACAGTGCAATCCGCATTGAGAACGCCGTGCTTATTATCCTTGACAATTACACGATAACCGCTCTTGTGAGGAGCCCAGATCTCATCGTAAGCAGGTTCAACAATCCACATTCCGGTAGTGTCAATCAAGCCCAAGTCACCATCTTTATTTGTCATAATGCAATATCCATCGTGGAATAAGTAGCCAAAATCCCACATGCGACAATTATCGGAATAGTCGAATTGGAATGGAATCACAACCTCATTATTAGTATTGATAAAACCGATTTTGCCGTCTTTCATAACAGCAGCAAGACCTTCTGAGAATACCCACGCCTTACGGTAGTCGTTAGCCTCGGCATCAATAACAATACGACCTGTGTTTACATTGATGTAACCACGCTTATTAGGCAATGCGTAAACTGCCAACGAGTCGTTATCGGAGGTCTCTGACACCCAGTTAATCTTGTCGGTAGTATATTTCCCCGTCTGCTTATCATAGACTCTCCACTTGTTATCGGAGAATGAATGAAGAGTAATATTGTCCGACAGCTTGCGGTCCCAATAATCTCGTCCATACTCATCTTCATAGAGAGCATAGGCCACAAGAGCAACAAAGCCTACGGGAACAATAATAAAGATTGCTACAATCGAGTGGCGAAGCCACTTTGAGCGCTTCTTCCACCAGTTACGAATTGTGCGCCAAGTAAGGCGACCAAAAGCAATAATTGCTGTAAAAATTAGGGCTACCACACCAAGCAGTGCCTGAAAAATTTGTTTTAGATGTTTCATCGTTATTCTGTTTTAGCAAGTTCTCTGCTATTGTTCATATTTGCCGTAAGATACATCACCACGCAGAGGAGCAGGAACAACACCACTGAGCCGGCGAGCAGTGCGTAAGTCTCCATTTGAAGCAGCATATAGTTCAACGCATATACCACTGCTACAAATCCTCCAAGTACATAAGCGCTACGGCTCTTCAAGATGGCTCTGAAGTAGAACATCAAAGCACTTGTTGTCATCAATGCTGCAATTATGTACGCTACGCCGAATGTCATAAACTCGGAAAAGGCAACCAACAATGAGTAGAACAACACAAGCGAAAGACCTATTACAGCGTATTGGATAGGATTAATCTCCTTGCGAGTCAGGAACTCCACGATCAAGCCGGCCACGAAGACAAGAATGATAATGAGCATTCCATACTTTGCCGAGCGCATAGACTGCTGATAAGGGTTAGCAGGATCCACGAACTTGACACCCATATCATCGTAGCTCGAACTGTTGAAGCTTGACACGCTCCA
>JAZNQJ010000125.1:0-1916 GCA_045590115.1 Alistipes sp.
ATATGTGCGGTCTTGGCACCCTCGCATAGTGCCACAATATCCTCCTTGCGTCGCTCCAAGAGGCTCTCGCCATAGAGACACTGCACCAAGTTCCACCCCTCGGGCAGTGCCTCCTCACGTCGCATGACGCTATGCGCCCAATCTATGAGTTGCTCCTCGCCCTTAAGACGCTTGCCTGTGGCGGGGTCGAAGTTCATAATCTTGCCTGTGCGGGCATTCCCCACGCTGTCCACCTGCCAAAATATCGCTGCGTTGCTACCGTCCTCTAATACCACGCCACCGATGTGGTAGTCGGCGATAATCTGCTCGGCGGTATTACGACCTAAGGTGTTGCGCAACCACTGCTTGTAGTCGCAATCTACCGAGAGCGTGCGCTGGACAAACCACCAAGGTATGGTGCCGATGCCCTGAGGCTTAGGCTGCGGAGGGTGTTCAATGTTCAAATGTTCAAAATCCCTATGTGTTTGAACATTGAACACCTCCTTATCCCTTAACCAAGGGTTATCCTCAAAATACATACGTGGGGTATAGTGGTAACCACACTTATCAAGGCGGTTACACTTACCTACCTTATCATTGACATATATATTATTATTATTATGAGTGTCAATATAACGAGTAAACACATGTTTACGACCACACTGTGGACACACATGACGTGTAGCACGTCCACGATACTTCTCAAGTTGATAACGATAATCATTCATAGTTGATAGTTTTTTTATTGATAGTTTTTAGTTGTTAGGTGTTCAAATGTTCAAACACATAGGGATTTTGAACATTTGAACATTGAACAAACTATTTCAATAGATATAGTACAGAACCTCGACTCTTGTATCCGAGTTCGTCGGCGATTTGTTGTAGGGACTTGCCCTCCTCACGCATTGCTCGGGCGAGTTCTCGGCGGGGGTCATCCTCCTCATCGCTACGCTCACGTATAAGGCCAAAGGGTACTCGCTCGCCCGTAGCCTCAAAGTTAAGACCCGCAGTAAAGCGCAGCACAAAGGAGTCGTGCTTATAGTCGTCCGAGAGGTAGTTGCCCTTAACGATGCAGAGGTGGCGGATGTCGTGGCGCTCAGGGTCGGGGCGTAGCTCCATCATAAGGCGCATCTTGGCCTCAAAGCCCTGCGAGCCTATGGCATTATGCTTCGATGGCGCAAGAGTCTCGGTGCGCTTGCCCGTATGGTGCAGAAAGATGATGAGCGTGGAGTGCTTGACCGCAAGCTGCGAGAACTGATTTAGGAACGAACGCACTCGGTTGTTCTCGTTTAGTGGCCCAGAGTAGAGGTCGGCAAAGGCATCGACAATGACAAGGTCACGAGGCTTGTCCTCAAGCAGTTTGTCGAGGTTGGCGACAAGGTTTTCCACCTCGAAGATGTAGTCAAGCGTTGCAAACGACTCCTTAGCCATGCCCAACTCCTCAATCTGCCGCTGCATAAGCACACCTACGGCCGAGGCATCATCCTCCGTAGCAATGTATAGCGCACTGCGGTGCTTGGGTCTAAGCTCGAAGCCAAGATATCTGCTACGCCCCGAGGCTACGGCCATTGCGAGGCCACGAAGGAGTGTCGACTTACCCGAATCGGAGCTTCCCACCAACGCCGCCACGCCTGAGCGGGGGAGTATTGGGTGTAGCAGGCACTCCATCTCTTCGGCCGTAGCGTTAAGCATGTCGTAGCCGTTAACCAGGTACTTACGATAGGTCTGCCTCTCGGCCTCAATCTGCTCATGCATCTGTAGCATAAGCTTCTGCGTATCACTACGCAACTGTTCAATAAGTTCATTCATGGTTTTTAGGTTGTTTATTTTTAGAAGGTTAGTTGTCAGAGTGTCCCCATCATCCCCAGAGCAAGCGCAAGCTTGCGGTTTTCCCCAGAGCAAGCCCCGCTTGCGGTCATCCCCATTATCCCCACTAT
>JAZNQJ010000126.1:0-10319 GCA_045590115.1 Alistipes sp.
CAGCCTATTGCCGTAGCTATGGACTTCTTGGCTATCGCCGTAGCTGAGCTTGGCAACATCTCGGAGCGTCGTACCTATAAGCTTATCTCTGGCGCACGCAACCTCCCTAACTTCTTGGTTGCCAACCCAGGTCTTAACTCAGGATTTATGATTCCTCAGTATACTGCAGCCTCTATCGTAAGCCAATCTAAGGGCTTGTGCTGGCCAGCATCGTGCGACTCTATCCCATCGTCACAGGGTCAGGAGGATCACGTAAGTATGGGTTCTAACGCCGCTACTAAGCTGTGGAAGGTTGTTCAGAACACCGAGCGTGTACTCGCTATCGAGCTTATGAACTCAGCACAGGCTCTTGAGTTCCGCCACCAGATGACAGGCCTACGCTCATCGGAGAGCGTGGAGGCTATGTTCGAGGCCTACCGCAAGGTTGTACCTTTCGTGGACAACGATACGGTGATGTATCCTCACATCGCAACATCTGTAAACTTCCTTAACGACTATGAGGCTACTTGTTAAGAACATAGGTATGCTCGTCGGCATCGACGAGAGTGGCCGCCTGAAGGTCGAGGGCAAGGCGATGGCCGAAATCGCCACCCTTGAGAATGCGTGGTTGCTTACCGATGGCGAGCGTATCAAGGATTATGGCACAATGGATACCCTACCCCACATCGAGGACTGCGAGGTTCTCGATGCTGAGGGTGGCTGGCTGTTCCCCTCGTTCTGCGACTCGCACACACATATTGTCTATGCCGGTAGTCGTGAGCAGGAGTTCCTTGACAAGATTAATGGCCTGTCGTACGAGGAGATAGCTAAGCGTGGTGGTGGCATCCTCAACTCGGCGGACCGTCTGCACGACACATCGGAAGATGAGCTTTACCGCCAGGCCATGGAGCGTGTTAACGAGATTATCGCCATGGGTACAGGCCTCGTGGAGATTAAGTCGGGTTATGGCCTCACGCTCGAGGATGAGCTTAAGATATTGCGTGTAATACGCCGTATTCGTGAAAGCTCGCCTATAGCTGTGCGTGCTACGTTCCTTGGCGCACATGCCGTAGGTCGTGCCTACAAGGGTCGCCAGACAGAGTATGTCGACCACGTATGTCGTGACATGATTCCAGCAGTTGCCGCTGAGGGTCTTGCCGACTTTGTTGACGTATTCTGCGATCGTGGCTTCTTCACTGTGGAGGAGACCGCAAAAATCATGGCTACGGGAGCTAAGTATGGCCTACGTGCCAAGATTCATGCCAACGAGCTTGCAGTATCGGGTGGCGTGGAGATTGGCGTGGAGCATAAGGCGTTGTCTGTCGACCACCTTGAGTCTATGGGCGATGAGCAGATTGAGGCACTTCGTGGCTCGGAGACTATGCCTACGATGCTACCGGGCTGTGCCTTCTTCCTTGGCATTACCTACCCTCCAGCACGTAAGATGATAGATGCAGGCTTGGCAGTAGCCCTCGCCTCGGACTTTAATCCCGGCACAGCACCTTCGGGCAATATGCGCTTTGTGGTATCGCTCGGCTCTATAAAGATGAAGATGACTCCTGCTGAGGCGCTCAACGCCGCAACACTCAACTCGGCGTGCGCTATGGGTGAGAGTCGTGACTACGGCTCAATCACACGTGGCAAGGTGGCTAACTTCTACCTTACACGTCCATTGCCCTCGTTGGCCTATATGCCCTATGCCCACCAGACCCCCATTATTCGCAGAGTAGTTCTGCGTGGCGAACAGGTAACAATTTAAAACTTAAAAATTATGAGAGCATTACTAAATGTGGCACTATGCTCAGCCGTTGCTATGACTATGGTAGGCTGTGTAAATGTTAACGACTCTACAAATGTCAATATTGAGAAGTCTAACGAAAGAGCCGTTGTGGAGACAATCATGACACGCCGCTCGGTACGTGACTATAAGGAGGAGGCCGTCGATCGTGAGCAGATGGCCAAGGTTATCGAGTGTGGTATCTACGCACCAAGTGCTATGAACCTTCAGACATGGGCAGTACGTGTTGTTGATGACAAGGCATTCTTGGATGGCGTAACCGAGATTGCTGTAAAGCAGAATCCTAAACTCAAGGAGCAGGCTGGTTTCCGTAACTTCTTCCGCAACGCCCCTACTGTGGCATTTATCGCATGCCCCGAGGAGAGCTATAGCGGCGAGTACGACTGCGGACTGTTGTCCGAAAATATGATGCTCTCGGCATGGAGCATGGGTATCGGCTCGTGCTGCTTGGGTAGCGTTGTTCCTGTGATGAACTCGGAGGAGGCTAAGCCCTATATGGAGCGTCTACAACTTCCCGAAGGGTATAAACTACTCGTTGCCATCGCCTTTGGCTACCCTGCTGGCGAGGCACCCGTAGCACCTGAGCGTGATGCATCGAAGGCCTACTACGTGGAGTAGAGTAACAAAAAAAGAATTTAAGAATGTTAGGGAGTTTAGTGTGCTAAACTCCCTAATTTATAATTTATAATTTGTATCTTTGCCGCCGAAATTAAACACAGAACATATGGCAAAGATTTCGGACTACTTGCGATTAGTGAAGTTCTCGCACACAATATTTGCAATGCCCTTCGCACTGCTATCGTTCACCTACGCCTGGCTGACAACAGAGCCTGAGGCCAACATCTACCTTCTCTTGGCTCAGGTTGTAGGCTGCATGGTCTTCGCCCGTAATGTGGCTATGGGCTTCAACCGCTGGGCAGACCGTAAGATAGATGCCGAGAATCCACGTACCGCCACACGTGAGATACCCGCAGGCAAGATCTCGGCACGTGGAGCTATGGTATTTGTGGTTGTAAACGCCATACTCTTTATCACTCTCGCCTCGCTAATCAACCCTCTTTGCGGCTGGCTCTCGCCCGTAGCCCTCGCCATAGTGATGTTCTACAGCTACTGCAAGCGTTTTACGGCATTGGCACACATCGTTCTGGGTATATCGCTTGGCATAGCCCCCGTAGGAGCATACATGGCTGTAACAGGCACTTCGACCTTAGAGTGCTGGCTGCTTGCTCTTATAGTGATGACATGGTGCAGCGGCTTCGATATCATCTATGCACTCCAAGATGCAGCATTCGATCGTGAGCGAGGCCTACACTCAATCCCTGCACGCTTCACAGCACGCACCTCGCTTGCAATAAGCACCCTGCTACACCTTACGAGCATCGCCCTTTTAGTGGTGTTCGCCACCTATCAGCCACAGTCGTGGATGTTGTACGTGGGATGCTCATTGTTTGCTCTTATTCTACTCGCCGAACACTATATTGTGACACCTACCAAGCAGCGTAACATTGGCATCGCCTTTGGCACGTTCAACGCCTTGGCAAGTGTCTCGTTGGCACTATTTCTAATCGCTAATCTTGTGATATGTGGGTAGCTGCAGCCTTCGCCTCGGCACTACTGCTTGGATTTTACGACGTTGCTAAGAAGCGCTCGCTCGGTGGCAATGCCGTAGTCGTGGTACTGCTGCTTAACACCCTATTCTCAACGCTACTCTTTACCCCCGTAATCCTTAATGCTGAGCTTTCGTTGGGTTGGTTTGAGGGTACACCATTGGATAGTAGCGTAGGTAGGTGGAGCGACCATTTGAAGGTTGCTATCAAGGCCATGATAACGCTATCATCGTGGCTGTGTGGCTATTACGCCATCAAGCATCTGCCACTCACCATTGTAGGCCCTGTAAATGCCACACGCCCTGTAGTGGTACTTGTGGGTGCAATGTTGCTCTTTGGCGAGAGGCTCAACCTCTGGCAATGGGGAGGTGTGCTGCTTACCATAGTATCACTCTATCTGCTTAGCAAGGCGGGGCGTAAGGAGAATATCAGCTTTCGCTATGACCGCCATGTGTGGGCAATGTTTGCCGCCATGCTGCTCGGCGCTGTCAGTGGCCTCTACGACAAGTATATAATCTCGAGCGAGGGTCTTGAGCCGAGCTTCGTGCAGAGCTGGTTCTGCGTCTATCAGCTCCTTCTAATGATTATCATTACCGCCATTGTGTGGTATCCTAAACGACACAATGAGAAATTTCATTGGAGCTGGGCAATACCCCTTATCTCGTTGTTTGTCTCGGCTGCCGACCTGTGCTACTATAACGCCTTAGATAGCGAAGGCTCAATGATTGCCATCGTCTCTATGATACGCCGCTCGTCGGTTATCGTTACGTTCCTTTGTGGCGCACTCCTCTTTGGCGAGCGTAACCTCCGCCATAAGGCCGTAGACCTTGCACTAATCCTTGTCGGCATGGTGCTATTGGCCATCGGTAGCGTTTAGAAGAGGATTCAGAGAGAGATTAGGGAACTTAGGGAATTTAGATAGTTTTTAGACTCATTAACTTTAGCACCGTAACCCAATTTCTTGTCAGAGTGGTGCTAATGTGGTACTGACACAAGAAATTTCTTGGGAGAAGGTAGCAGATAGTGTCGCTCGGCAAAAAAAATGCGGATGGGCTGTACTTGGACGTACTGCTCATTCGCATTTTCCTTTGTTAGCTGAAGTAGATGCTGCCTTATCTCAAGAAATTTAGTACATGTAGTCGTACTGCGAGTAACTCTTATCATACTTCAGGTCGGCGAGCGAAGCTGCCTTAACGCCGATGTTAAATGCCCAGCTCTTATGGTTACCGAAAGGCACCCACGTGAATGACATCTGCCAGCAGTGGAGGTCTCGGGCAATAGATATCGAGGTCATAGACATCTTCTTGGTGGTAAAGTCGAAGCCGGAGGTGGCGGTAATCATCCACTTTTCAGTAAGCTTGACGCTACCATTAAAGTTTATGGTCTGCGATATCTTCTTATTATATCCCGTAGTACCGTTGTTGACAAACTGCGCCGAGTAGTTGATACTATAGTTGAAACCGAAGTTCCAAGGTATCGAGAAGTCGTAGTATTGTCCCGCCATCCATTGTCGTCGCATAGCGGGGTTAAGCTCACCATAAGGGTCAGACCACGAGTTGAAGTACTCAGGAGGCAGCGACGTGATATCATTGGCCGCAGGCTGACTCTTATTCTCACGAGACTTGAAGGTATAACCAAAGCTCCAGCCGATATTCTGAATACGTCCAGGAAGACCACGTCTCCACATAAGTTTATTGTAGCGCACACCCTGTGGCGACACCTCGTAAGGGTCGAGCGTCATCGAGAGGTTGAGAGCCACATTCTGGTAGATGGTGGTACGTAGCTGAATAGGGAGTGTCGACAGACGCATAGAGTCCGAGAGGAAGTTATACGAGCCATTGATCGATATCTGGTCGATAATCTTAATCTTCTTTACGGTATCCTTGGTGCGCACCTTAGCCTCAAGCGACTGAGATAGTCCGAAGGTTAGGGATAGCTGCTGACCAGAGCCTGGCACACCATAGGCATTGTCGGTAAATGGTGAGTACACCTTGAAACGTCCTGTGGTATCGGTCTGTACGGTCTCGTAGAAACCATACTTCTGGCGGCTGAAGTCGGGAGCATAGGAGAATCCGATGTTTGGCGTGAGCGTATGACGTACGGCCTGAAGCTTACGCTCCTTCTTCTTGGCCACGTAGGTACCGTAGATTGTTGTATTTGCCGATACTGAGGCGTTATAGTTATATATTCGCCAGAAGCCATACTCAGGATCAAGGGTCTCAACCGTACGAGTATCGTTGTTCCACTCCTGACGCACCTTCTTGAAGTACCAACGCTCGGTATAGTTGAACGAAGGGCTTACGTTGATATAGTTGAACAGCGACAACGACGTAGACACAGGGATGGTATGCTGAATACCATTCTTCATCTTGAGTAGAGTCTCCTTGGTAAATATCTCGTTCTCTTTGGTATTCACCGTATTAGTCATCTTCATCGAGTAGCTCATCTTGATCTTCTCATACCAGCGAGTCTTACCCACAGCCTCCTTACGCTTGAAGGGGTTGAAGCTCGCCACGTTGAATGTGATGGTAGGCAGTGTCAGCGAGATGGTCTTATCTCGAGAGTTCTGCGACACAGCGAGGTTAAGAGCCAATGAGAATGGAGTACCCTCCCAGCTCTTAGAGTATGAGATAGATGAGTTGGTCTGCGTTGCAAGGATGTCGTTGATGGTGGTTGCCGAGTAGCGGCTATAGCCACTTGAGGTAAGGTTAACCGATGCCGAGAATGTCGAGCCAGGGTTAGCCTTAGCATCCTGCGAGTGCTGCCACTGAATCTTATAGTTGTTCTGGTTGACATAGTCAGGCTCACCCTTTTCGCCCGTACGTATCGAAGAGTACGACAAATCAAAGTTGCCTTTAAACTTATATCGCTTGACATACTGCGAGCGTGCCGACACCTCCCATGAGCCGAGGGTATAGATACCACCACGTATGGCAAGATCCATATGTTCGCCAATCTTGAAGTAGTAGCCGAGGTCACGAATGAAGAAACCCTTGGCATCCTCACCATATGTAGGCATCAGAAGTCCCGACTTAGGGCCTGTCTGCACAGGGAAGAAGCCCTCGGGGATACCGGGGAAGTAGATAGGCACATCCTCCATTACAAGGTAGGCATATCCCGTTACCACCTTCTTGCCGGGGATAACCTTTGCCTGTGTCATCGCCAAGTAGAAGTGAGGATGGTCGGTACAGTCACATGTTGTGTACATACCCTGGCCGATATGTATTGAGCCATCGGGCTGCATCTTCACCTTGCTACCAACAAGCCAGCCGTCGCCCTCCTGCGTTGCAATGCCCTTGATTACGGCCTTGCGAGAGTCGAGGTTATAGGTGATTGTATCCATTGAGTATGGCGAGCCACCATCCGAGAATTCAGGATGGGTCTTTGTTGCCTCGCCATCGACACTATCGGCAAAGCCATGAGCAAAGACATCCTTAGTCTCCATGTTCACACTCATGAAGTCTGCCTTGAGGTTCATGCCCTGATATGTCACATCACCCTGCTTATAGCTGTAAATCATCTTGTTGCGAGCGTCGAACACTACAGAGTCTACGGCCTTACCCTCGATGATGTCGTTAAGCTGCATTCCCTGGGAGCGCTTCTTGGTTGTGTCGCTCTGGGGTGCTTGGTTCTGTGTGCGACGACGTGACGTGTCACGCTGAGTGCGCTCCGTAGTGCGTTGCGAGGTCCCATTAGTCTGATTTGTGGGGCGTTGAGCTGCGGAGCGTGGCTGAGCAGTAGTAGATGATGCTCGCTGCTGAGGGGTTTGCGATGTTAAAGCCTCTGTTTTACCATTTCGCAACGAGGTGGTATCCTGCCCTGCAAACCAACGGAAGGTGCTTGCACCCACTCCCGAGAGTCCCGAGATTAGACACAGTAGCACTGCAACCATCAGCAGCGACATTAGATATTTTACAAAAAATTGTCTCAAAATTCAATATTTTTTTGTACCTTTGCCGACGCAGTCGGCAAAACACCCCGACAATACTATTATCACGTCGATAGCGTGGCATTACCTTTAGGTAAAATACCCACTTATAATCGGCAAAGATAACATTTTTTTACGGATAATTTAACTTTGACGCTATAATTTATGCGAAAACTTACACTCATCCTCACACTACTATTGCTCGTTGCCATGAGCAATAACGTATGGGCCACCACATTTAGTGCGTCGCCCAAGGGTAGAGTTGTGGTTATCGACCCAGGACATGGTGGCCCATCACGCCCTGGTGCAGCTTATAGCGGAGTAATGGAGAAGGATCTCAACCTCAAGATATCGCTCGAAGTAAAGCGTCTGCTCGCTACACGCCTACCCAACTTGGAGGTATACCTCACACGTGAGAGCGACAAGCAGCTACACACAAGCAAGGAGACCGACAACCTGCAGCGTCCAAGGCTTGCAAACGACAAGGGTGCCGACCTCTTTGTGTCGATACATGCCAACGCCCTTGAGGGTAGCGCCGAGACACGTGGTGCCGAGGTTATCGTGCTATCGTTGGATGGTGCCACACAGGGACATACACAGCGACGCACCGTAGCACGTGCCAACGAGGACTTTACGCACATCGACAACATAGACAAAAACTCTATGGCCTATATCGAGGCGCTCTCGATGCTTATGAACAACGACCCTATAAACCGCACCTTTGGTGAGATTGTAGGCACCAAGTTCAAGAGCATAGGTCGCAAGTGGCGTGGCGTGAAGGTCTACCCCGAGAAGGTGTGGACTGTGCTTTACCCATTGCGTGGTCCCGGTGTGATTATCGAGGTGGGATTTATGACATGCCCCTCGGAGCTTCAGTATATGAACTCTAAGGCGGGTCAGCAACAGATTGCTGGAGCCATATGCGATGCTATTGTGGAGTATATCAAGCGTCTCGACGAGATGACCGTAGGTGGCGACACCACTACCCGACAGAGTGTCACAACAAAAGAGGTTAAGACTACGCCATCATCTACGCCCGCTACCGAGAGTGTTGCAGAGGGCTACACCATTCAACTGATGGCATCGGCCACCCACCTAAGCATCAACCCTGAGCGGTTTGGCACTCTACATAGTGATGTTAGGGAGTATGAGGGTAAGGGTGCATACAAATATA
The DNA here is from genome assembly GCA_045590115.1 of Alistipes sp. Classification (GTDB taxonomy): domain Bacteria; phylum Bacteroidota; class Bacteroidia; order Bacteroidales; family Rikenellaceae; genus Alistipes. Next base: position 8,487 of record JAZNQJ010000126.1, read on the forward strand.
AGTATTGCTACGGTCGTTACACCACTCTCAGCCAGGCTAAGTCAGCACTTACCACCGCACGTGAGAGGTTTGGCGATGCCTACATTGTGCAGTTCGTGGGTAGCAATATCAAGTGATGGAGAGCAAAAACCAATATTGAAAATAACTAAAATTAAGAGATATGAAGATTCGTAGAGAGTTTAAGATTGGAGTATTCGCAGTAATCGTAATACTCGTGTCGTGGTGGGGAATCAAGTGGCTTGGTGGCCAAAACCTTCTGCTTACAAGCAGCCGTTATTATGCCTACTATGAGGATGTTAGCGGTCTCATGGTATCATCACGAGTAAAGCTCCGTGGCGTGGAGATTGGCAATGTTCAGGATATTACGCTTGAGGGCGATAAGGTAAAGGTGGAGATGCTCATCGAGGATGAGTATGCCACAATGATTCCTATCAACTCAGTAGCTGAGCTTGGTGCTGCAGGACTTATGGGTGGCACTGAGATTAACATCATCCAGGGTAATGCTGATACTTTTGTGGCCGAGAACAGCACTATCGAGGGACGTGTCAAACCTGACATGATTGGCTCAATGGCTGGCAAGGCAACAACACTGCTCGACAATGTGAACACATCGGTAGACAAGCTCAACGAGCTATTGGGTGCTAATGGCGAGTCTATCACCAACCTCATCAGCAACCTTGAGGCGATGAGTGCCTCAGTGAACTCTATTATAATCTCGGCACAAAGCAATATCAACGGCACACTTAACAACCTACGCTCGTTCACCGACACCCTACAGCAGAATAGCGGTCGCATCGAGAATATGCTTACTAACGTAGACAAGTTCACAAGTGACTTGGCTGAGGCTCAGTTTGTAGAGAAGCTCTCGACAACCCTCAACGAGCTTGATGGCATCATCAAGACCATCAACGAGGGCGATGGCACAGCAGGTATGCTCATCAACGACAAGGCACTCTACGACTCGCTCAACAGCGCTGGCGACAACCTCGCATCGTTGCTTGAGGATCTAAAGGCCAACCCTATGCGCTACGTACACTTCTCGCTCTTCGGTCAGTCGGAGGATAAGATTGCCGAGAAGGCTGCTAAGAAGGCTGCAAAGGCCGAGAAGAAGGCTGCAAAGGCTGAGAAAAAGGCTGCAAAGGCAGAGTAAACATAGAGATTCAGAGAATAATGATATATCCGTCAAACTTCGAACAACGTGTCGGTTTCGACCGCATTCGTGAGCAGATCATGGATCGCTGCTCGATGCTATCTTCACGCCAGAGGATAGCCTCGGAGGGCTTTAGCCGCTCGTTGCGTGAGGTTACGGAGCGATTGGAGCTTGCCGACCAGATGCGTCAGGTGATACTTCTTGAACCTGGGGCAGAGATTGGCGAGCAGGAGGATATACGCACCATTGTTGACAAAGTGGCTGTCGAGGGGTCATACCTTACAGCTGAGGAGTGCGCCACACTATGGCGCTCGCTACGCAACGCCTCAACAATAGTGCGCTTCATCCTATCACGCAAGGCTGAGAGCTACCCTGCATTACAGCGCATAACACGCAACGTGGAGACTTGCCCACACCTACAAAGTGCCATAGAGCGTGTGGTAGATGATAAGGGCGAGGTGCGCTCATCGGCATCTGTAGAGCTTAGCGACATACGTCGTGCTATACGTGAGCATGAGGGGCAGGTGGCTAAGCGTCTGCAACAGGTTTTACAACGTGCCAAGGCAGCAGGCTTAGTAGATGCCGACGCAATGATATCGATACGTGACGGCCATGCGGTTATTCCCGTAGCGGCAGCCAACAAGCGCAAGATATCGGGATTCATCCACGATGAGTCAGCAACA
>JAZNQJ010000127.1:0-3846 GCA_045590115.1 Alistipes sp.
AGAGAAATTTTTCTTACCTTTGCAACCCGTATCAACCTCTTATATAGGGCGTAGGCTTAGTTCTGTAACTATAAAAGGCTACTGAGGATTATCGGCGAGGGTGCCGATATGGTAGAGCCGACGCAGCGATAATGTTGAGCGATTAACATTTAACTTTTGTTGCAACAATGAACAAAGATGCATTGATCAGACTCGTAAACGAGCAGATGTGGACTAAGGGCGAGAACGATGTGCCCAAGTTTGGTGCTGGTGATACTATCACCGTTACTTACCGTATTGTAGAGGGTAACAAGGAGCGTCTTCAGAGCTTCCGTGGTGTAGTTATCCAAATTAAGGGTTCAGGCCGTACTAAGATGTTTACTATCCGTAAGGTATCTAACGGCGTAGGTGTAGAGCGTATCTTCCCACTTTACTCTCCACACATCGACCACATCGAGGTTAACAAGTATGGTGTTGTACGTCGTGCGCGTATCTACTACTTGCGTGATCTCACTGGTAAGAAGGCTCGTATCAAGGAGCGTCGCATCGTTAAGAAGGAGGAGTAGTCCACCCGTAGGGGCTTTCCAACCCAAGAGGGCAAGGGAGAGTTTTCCAACCTAAGAGGGTGCAGGAGGAGTATTCATCCCCACTTAACAAAAGGCAATTTAGACCGTCACTCGTGTGGCGGTCTTTTGTTTTGAACGATAATTTTCTTACCTTTGTCTAAAATTGAGTAGCTATGAAGTATTACGTTATCGTTGGCGAGCCTTCGGGCGACCTGCATGGCAGCAAGCTGATGCGTGGCATTGCCACCGCTGACCCCAAGGCCGAGTTCCGATTTACGGGTGGCGACCGCATGGCCCAGGTAGCTGGGCGTGAGGCGATGTTATATCACTATACCCAGATGTCGTTCTTCGGATTTGTGCAAGTAGCCATGAACCTACGCACCATCTTCCGCCAAATTGATGATGTAAAGGCCGACATCGAGCGTTTCTCGCCCGATGTGATAATACTCATCGACTACCCGGCATTCAACCTGCGTATCGCCAAGTGGGCTAAGACACGTGGCATAAAGGTATACTACTACATAGCACCAAAGGTGTGGGCGTGGAAGGAGCGCAGGGTGAAGTCTTTGCGTAAGTATGTAGACCGCCTATACACAATCTTCCCATTCGAGACCGAATATTTTCGTGGTCATGGCATCGAACCTACGTTCTGCGGTAATCCGTTGGTTGATGATATCGCCGAGTGTCGCAAGTTGCTTCCAGCACGAAACATCTTCCTTGCCGAAAACAACCTCGACAAACGACCTATCATAGCACTTCTGGCGGGTAGCCGCCGCTCAGAGATTAAGGCCAACCTCCCCGACATGGTGGCCATAGCACGTCGTTTCCCGGAACTACAGTTTGTGGTTACGGCCGTAAGGTGGATTGATAGTGAGCTATACAGTAGTTATATCTCTGGAGTAGAGAATGTTAAGTGTGTCGTTGACCGCACACAGCAGACCCTTGCCATGGCAGAGGCGGCAATAGTGACCTCTGGTACAGCGACACTTGAGACTGCGCTTATGGGTATTCCTGAGATTGTCATCTACCATGTGCCATGGCTCTACGAGAAGCTCAAGCCATACTTCTTGCGCATACCATACATCTCGTTGGTAAACATCAACCTTGGTCGTGAGGCGGTGCGAGAGCTTGTGTGTGCTAATCTTGATATTGACTACGCTGCTAAGGAGCTACGCTCGATACTTGTGGGTGGCGCCCAGCGTGAGCGCATGCTTCGAGATTTCGACCAGCTACGTGAGATGATTGGTGGCGAGGGTGCCAGCGACCGTTTTGCTCAAGACATTGTTAAAAGCCTACAATAATGAAACTTATACACATCATAAATAGCTATGCCCCTGAGGCCGTACGCCCTCAGTTCTACCTCAAGGCCGATACAGCCCTACTGCGTAATAACGATGCCTTCTATATCCCCGATGGCGTGGGTCGTGTTGTTGCCGAGCCGCAGATTGTCTTGCGTATTTCACGTCTTGCCAAGTGTATTGGCGAGCGTTTTGCCCCACGTTGTGTCGATGCTGTGATGGCGGGTGTGGCGTTTACTCCCATCGAGCGTCTTGAGGCATTACGTCGTGAGGGTCTCCCCTGGGATGAGGCCGTAGGCTATGATCACTCTTCGGCACTCTCGCTCGATATGTTGGGCTATGATGCTATGTTGCAGGGTGCGGTGTTTAGCATCAATGGCGAGGAGCGACTTCGCCTCTCTGTTGCCGACCTGTCGTTCACACCTGAGCGTATCGTGAGCCACCTCTCGGAGGCCATGACACTACGCATTGGCGACCTTGTATATCTCGGCACACCTCAGTCGTTCGACATTGCTCCGGGCGACAATCTACGCATTACGATAGGTGACAAGACGCTACTCAACTTCGATATAAAGTAGCCTACAGCAGAGCTTAACAAAAAAGTGGCAACCCAAACGGGATAGGTCTTTTAATTTTTAACTGATTGATTTTCAGTGTTAGTTTTTACGAAAATTGCGAAATCCTACATAGAAGACTACATGGAGGTCGTAATTAAGCCTAAAAATTAAGAGAGCAAAGGGTAAATAAGACTTTTGAAAGTAAAGCACTGAAATCAAGCATCTTTCGAAGATGCATTGTGAATAAACTAAATAGGCGTATGAGCGAATTACATAGTTCACTACATACGCCAATTTTGTTTATGAAGTGTGAAGTGTATGGGTATCCCTTAAAAACGCCCTGTTCCAAGGTTGATTTATGACTGATTTTGTAATATCCTCTGTTGAATTGATGCAATCGACTGAAAGACACACATTTTCCCTTCTATTCCCCCGTGCAATATCCCTACAACTTTATCACCGCAGATTAACGGACTTCCACTCCGTCCTTCTTCTAAAGGTTCATCCATCTTACATATGATAAAGTTTCCAATAATATCTACAATCGTCGCTCGAGATGTACAGAGTTCATAACTTTCCTTATATTGCGTTCCAAAAAAGCCAATGCAATCGGTTGCCTGCATTTCGACAATGTGTTTGTAACTCACGCTTTGTAAAACTTCACCAACAGTTGGAATATAATTTTCAATAGTCAGATGATTGTAGCGGTTGTTGAGTTTATAGACTGCACAATCATTGAATAGTCCTTCTTCGTTAGATTTTTCCTCCAAACAAACAATTGCATCGTTTCTGTTCAACGAATATGCATCGCCTTTTATAGTTATATGTATAGTGTCATCTTTGTTTACGACATGTCCAGCTGTTATGAGCAAATCTCCCACAACAACCCCATTTCCATCAAAACAACCACTTGTTATTGGGATAGCAAAGTCATAACCCTTTATCATCCATCTAAATTTATGTCATTAATAACAATTTAGTCTCACCGTTTGATTGCACATCTAATTAAACCATATATAATCACACATCTTCCAAAATGGAACCGATAATCTTTGAAATAAATTCAGCCTTCCCCCAGACATCCATCACATCATATTTCATCAGGTCTTTTCGTCTAATAGTTTCTTCAAAAAATGTGAATCCGTTAAATCTTTGACATATTTGAGACATTACAGCTACGCCCTGAGGACCTATTTCACGAACTCCACTAACTGCAAGAAGTGAGATCTGATCTATCACATTATCTGCGCCAATTGCAAAGTCATCTTCATGAAAACCTCGATCCACTAAGTCGTATTTTGCTTTATTAATAATGTTTTGAACCTTGGGTTTAAGCGAGTTTCTTCCCACACACAAAAGAATAAACAGAATTATCATCGCTTCTGCCTGACCTCTCATGCCGTTGGGCTGATTTTTAATATAATCCACAATACAATAGAATCCATC
>JAZNQJ010000128.1:0-7151 GCA_045590115.1 Alistipes sp.
CCCGACTTCTTGGCTGTGCAGATTGTGTCGTGCCAATGCGCATTGAGCGCAACGTAGAAGTCATACTCATTGACCTCTGCGGGGAGCTTGCCACGATACTTCGCCATTACGCTATTCGTCTGCTCGAGCGACCAATGCTCGCCGTCATACTCTCGGCCATCCTCGCCGATGTGTGACATCTTCTCGACCTCGCACTTGGCATAGTGCTTGTCGAAGTGCTTGCCATTCATCAGCTCGTGCGCACGACGCATAAAGGCCCGATACAGTTCAGGGTGCGCCTCCTTAATATCATCGAGCAATTCGTCTACTTGCTCGATGCTCGCCCACATCACAGCCTCGTCGCCTGTGAATTTTCGGGCATTATCTTTTACCATGGATAGATATCCCATACTACTGAAAATGTTTAGTTAATATTTCATGCAGGCCCTCGAAGGCATTTGCCCCAAGTTCCACGCCAAAGAGGTTGATGGAGCCTCGCTCCTGGGCTTGCTTCTTGAATGCTTCAGCATACATCATTGCCAGCTCTCGCACCTTGTCGTCGTCGAACGCCGATAAATACTTATTGAGCAACGGTTTAACCATCGTTTGCATCGTCGGCTCGAGCAAGAAGCCAAGCTCCTTGTATACGCTGTACGTGCCGAGATCGATGCCGAAGAAGCCTTGCATCACTCGCCCGATGGTTGATGTCGGTGGTATTTGTACCTGTGGCAATACGCTTGCCGCCACGTTAGTTCCCCACTCAGCAATAGCAGCTGAAAGCTTATCTATATTACTCATAGCTTTTGGATTAAAAAGGGCAGAGACTCAAGGCCTCCGCCCAAGTGAGACATTGGTTACTTCTCGCAATCGCAACAGAGAGGGTTGAAAGTCTCAGCTGCAGTAGTCGTCGTACCTGCAGCGTAGTCTGCGATCAACTTTGTAGCAAACGTGCCATTTGCATACGCCACGATGCGCTGGTCAGCGCAGCAACGACGCTCGGCCTCAAGAGCTACCTTCGCATCGATGTCACGTGACAACTCACGTATAGCATCGGCATTACCCTGATTGCGCACCTTCTGCTCGCAGATGAACTCACGAATACCACGAAGCTCGCCATCGATGTACTTGTACAACTCCAGCGACTTCTGATCGTTGTAGGTGTTAGCCTTAAGCAAAGCGATCTCTGCATCTTTTGCAGCGAGCTTATTCTCAGTCTCCAACTCGTAACGAGTTACGAGGTGATCCTCACTGCAAGTTGGCTGACAGTTGCAGCCCATCTGAGTGAGCATAGGGATGAGCATCCCAAGAATCGCATTCAGGTCCATTCCGTTGAATGTCCCCTGATTGAAAAGCCCACCTACGAGATTACGTAGGTTGATGCCAGCAAAGCCGGCAGTACCCAAAGCGCCGAGAACGGTGTTGAGATTGACCTGGCCGCTCGATGGTACCTTGACGTCGTAGCCGCCATTTGTTTTTACATAATTACCCATAACACTAATAGATTAAATTGCTTGAGGAATATCCTCACCGCAAAGGTCTATAAATGATAAAGGAATAACGAGTTATCTTCTGTAATCCTGGCTATATCTTTTGACTTTTTAAGCAAAAAAAAGCGAGGTCTAAACCTCGCTTCGCAAATCTTGCAATATCAACTTATTAATATACTCACTCTTGGCCCTGCCGAGGCTCTTGAGCTTCTCTGTAGCTTTAGGTGATAGAGTTAGATAGTATGCCTTGCCGATGCCTCCTAAAGCCTTACGGCCTGCACCGTCTCGTTTGCCCCCACGATTAACTTTTTGCTCCATTGTCGTATATATGCTTTAGCACCTTGAGGCTCTCGATAGCACCTCGGGTAGCGTTGATATAGTTATCTGTGGCAGTCTCGCCATTCTTGTCAATCATCTGTGAGCGCTGGCTTTCCATCGTGCGGAGTAGGTCGTTCACGGCGCTTATCTGCAAGTCTATAGCTCTGCCATCGCCTGTAACTTCAGCCATCTCACCATATAGATATGCCTTCATAGCCTTCTTGAGCAACGGCTTCAACCTCGACCAATTAGCCACAGGCTCATAAAGCATACGCTCTACCTCCATCACAACGTGAGCTTCGCCATTTCGTATGCTGGCGAATATATAACGGCGCTCTTGCGTCACCTCATCAAGTGTTTCGTATGATCTGCGAAACTCTGCCCAGCGAGAGCGTGGCAGTGTGTAGACTCTGGCTATGAAGCCCATCTCTTTATCAGTGCAGACTACAAAATCATCGGAAAACCGAGAGGCCTCGCTTCTGCGAGACCTATCGATAATAAATGCTGGATAATTTTTCATTAGAAATTGTACTTTTTGCGAAGAGCCTCATACAAGGCCTCGATGTTTACTAATCTTACCCAATGATTGTTCTTGGTGTATTTATAATCGCCCTCCAAACCTGTCTCGTTAAGCAAAGCCTCTACACGCTGTACGTCTACGATATTTAGAACGTCGAGCTTACATCCATTGGTGACAAAGAATTTTGCCTGAGACTTAGTCGTAGGGAGAATGCGGCCGAGCTTCATAAGATAAGTGTAGTGCTGACCAGCCTTACATTCGAGGGTGTTAAAGATAAAGTTCTGAGACTCGAGATCAATCTGTGTGTATGTCATATTTCCCGCTTATAGCCCGTCGGCTTTGATTAATGGTTAATATTAGTTGTTTTCTGTACTACAAAGATAACACTTTTATTTTGATTTTCCAAATGTTTTTCAAAAAAATGCAAAAAAAAATACACTATTGTATTACATAATAAAGCCTCGCCAAATGGCGGGGCTTTACTTATAAGTTAAGTTCTAAAGTATAGGCGATAGCTTGGTGTGGTTGAGTATCTGAGCGATATACCTCACATTGTATTTATTGTTTTTAGGCAGTCGCTCAAGAATCAGCTCGCAAACATACGAGCGGTAGAAGCCGTAGTAGTCTTTGCCATAATGAGCCTTAAGCTGCTCGTTGATCTCGTGTACCTGGTTATGATCTTCGATTGTTCGTGGTGATTTTTCACGTACTCTTTTGCATTTTTTCATTTTTTGTTTACCTTTGCAAAGTCCGACATATAATAAAAGTGCATCCCCATCGTTAAGGGTTTACCCCCTATCGTGGTGTGGATGCACTTTGCCTTATAAGATGTCGGACTCTTTTTGGCGGTAGGGGGTTTCTTTTCCCCTGCTATGTAGGCTACGCCTTAGCCATAGTCATCCCAATAGATAAATATATAATTCTGCATATTTTTTGTATATAATTTAGCTCAAAAGTTGTATCCAAACGTCACGCCTACGCCTACGTATGGCTGAGTGCCTGCGGGCGTTAGGCCATAACCACCTTGCACGCCTATCGACACTCCCCAACGTTTACGCTTAGTGATTGTTTCGGTGGCCGTCACGATCTGCGTCTTAGGGTATACGGCAATCTCTTTGAGTATAGGATTGTAGCCCTCGACTACTGCTCGATAATCCTCATCCTCGTACACTCGCTCGGTGATGGGTAGCTCAACGGTCACAGAGCCGTTTTCCTTTGTTGTGTCGACCACAGGCACTTCCACCCTCACTGTGCGTGTGCGCCACTGCGTGATATACTTCGGATAATACACGGTAATTGTATCTCGTATAATCACCGTATCACGCTCGACCTCCCCAGCAATAGGCTCAGCTCTCTTCGTCGCCCTGCCCAAGCAGAACGAGCTGACACAAGCACCGATGAAGATGACGAGTGCCAACACAGCTATAATTCTATGAGAGGTCATTGTCGCCCAGATACTTGATAACACCCTCCACGTGCGTGGCGATAATCGCCTTGCGACCTTCCTCGCTGATAAGGTAAGCAAGGTCATCCTTATTGTCCATAAAGAAGTTCTCGACAAGCACAGCCCTACACCACGTATTCTTTATTATATAGAAGTTGGCCTCCCAATCAACATCGCCATCGCTGTACTCCTTTCGGAATGTGCGGCTCGGCATTTCTTCTTCGGCCACTGCATATAGTGCCGTCGCCAGTGCATCGCTCTTGGTCAGGCCTTTAGAGGTGAAGCACGACCACCCACGTGCGTTCATCCACTGTCCATTGCCCGCAGCATTAACGTGTACAGAGATGAGTATCACGTTGTTTGCGCCAATCTTTGAACACCACGCATTGACTCTGCGCACTCGCTCTTTGAGCGTTACGTCTATCTGTTCAGGCACCAGCAGCACTGCATCGTAGCCACGTGCCTTCAGGTCATTGACCACAGCCCTGGCGATCTCTCGGGCGTACTTATACTCTCGGAATGTGCCGTCGGGTGAACACTTACCAGGCGTGTCCCAGCCGTGACCGTTGTCTACTAATATCTTCGTTTTCATATGCCAATTTTATTAATATCCACTTTGCGGCTCTCGTTGTAGGCAGTTACGCCTCTCGCAGAGCTTCAGACTACGCTCTGTCTCAAGCGTCGCTACCTTGCGTGTCAGCTCCAGCTCACGTGCGGTAGTCGCTCGCAGCACATCGGTTTGCGCTGCGAAGCGCTCCTCTTTTTTCAGGAGCTGCTCCTGCAGAAACTCGACCTGCTGGCGCAGCACGCTGAACTCGCTCTCATCTGCTTCCGCCTCATCCTTGCGCTTGCCGTATTTGCGGGTGGCCACCCACTTGATAAACTCGAAGCCACCGAGAGCCAGCACCACCGTGCCCACATCGCCTATTATCTCTGTCCACTGCATATTACCAATGCTTAAATATTACCCAATGTATTGCACCTCCTATGGCGCAGCCGATAGCTCCTGCTGCGCAGTCGAGCCAATCCCAGCACGCCCAGCCACCACGCTGCACATCCTTAGCCTCGAGAGCAATGATGCTCGCTACGCCAGCACTCCAGCCGAGCGCTACTGCCATTAAACACACGCACACGACGTGCAATGCTCTGTTACTCTCCAGCAACCACTTCATACTCTTCTGCCATTTTTAGGTCATACGCTCTCTTCGCCTCCAGCTCCTCGGCTGTGGCCTCTCGAAATCTGCCATCATTCACGCCCACGCCTGTGGCCGCTCGGAAAAACACACGCTCCTCGATTGACAGCTCTGCATTCTGCGTGTAGATCACGCCTGTATTACTTATCTGCTCCATATTATGCACTTGCGATTGTTGCGTTTGGTTTTGTTGCGAGGGCCGTCTGCACGTCGCTGTCGGTCGAAGCCCACGCATATACATCTGCGTGGAGGGTGATGACTATTGGCGATGTAGCGGCTGACTCATTAATCATATACAGCAACGACTCTTTATCTAAGAGTGGCGAGTCGGCGAATGATACATCCTGCTTTAGCCGTCGCAATCTCACTCGAGATAATTTGGCACAGTCCGCAAAGCAGTTATTAAAGGCTACCCCCGAGGATGACGCTTCAAGCCTACCGTATATCTCCTTAAGTGCGGAACATTGATAAAACCACGAATTAAACGTATTGCTCATCACAAGTGCTTCATACGTGTTAGTAGTATTCAGCGTTATAACCTCGACAACTTTATTTTGATAAGCAAAGGAAGTGATTGACTGAATTGTTGGGTTGGGCATTCCAACTCTCAGCAGGTTAGTACGCACCCCAGCGAGCGCACCATAGTACCCTCCCGCTTCAATTCTTACACTTCCGAAGTTATATATCTTCCTCATCTGCTCGGTGGTGATGTCGGTCAGCGTGTTCAACTTCCATAAGCCTGTGGTGGCATTCCACACGGCTCCTGCCGCCACGTAGGCATAGTGCATCGGGTCGCCGCTCGGCGTTGCGGGCATAAGGCCAGCGACGCCCGCATTGAGGGCCTTTAATACACCCTCGCCTGACACAGGCTTCTTGCCGTCTGGCGTTACGACGCTATCAGTGTTATCTGTTACGACCTCGCCGCTAATAACTCTATCTATCTGTGTATCGATAGTTGCCGCTGGATGTTTTAATTTAATGTCTGCCATATTTCTAATTATAAATATCGTACTTCTTAGCGATGAGACGAACGTTATTGCTATCGTAGAGTGTTGCGCCGTTAGCGTCAATTAGCCCGTAATAGCCATCGCCCTCTATGATACGCACTGCCGATAACTTATTGGCTACATCAGCGCCCAGGATGTATACGATATCGCCAACCAAAAAGAATTGCGCAGTCAATCTAAGCGTATCGATTAGAACCTCACCGCCTGTGCGCACGTCGTACACCAAGCCATCGCCAGCTGTGTTGCGAAATAGTAGCAAGGCGTTGTTCATCGCCACAAAAGACCACTCGGCACCCGGGCGATATACATCTTTATCCGTCGTGAGGGTTACATCCTTTCGGTGACTGATTACGCAGCTATCAGTAAATTGATATACTACGAAGCTATCATTCACTGCGATACAGCGTGCTGCACCATCTGACACAGATACGAGTTCCAGCTCTTCGTGTAACGCACTGTTGTGCCACAATACTTTATACCCGCCATCCACTTCGATATTCAGCACGAAGCCGCCGTTAATAGCTATAACTGGGCGTGATGGTACCAGACGGCCGTCAAGCGTTTTATCGACCTCTGCGAGGAGCGCCCCAGCGATATCGAGCATTGCTATACGTGTGGTTGTGCCTGTCGCCGCTGTGTTGCCAGCCACTATCCACGTCGATGTACTTGCGTCGTATCGAGCATTTTTAGCCATCGCCAACGCCTCAATCTCGTCAGCAGGAGCGTCGAAAGCGGCGTATAGGCTCTCAAGCTTACTTAGAAGATTGCCATTGTCGTCATAGGCATAGAGCCTATATAAATCGTTGGCGCTATCGACAACCTCCAGCACGCAGGCACATAGATGCCCATCAGAGATATAAGTTTCATTCGATGTCGATAGTATCAATCGCTCCTCGGCCGATACTGGTGCTATGTGATATACGTCATTCGATGTTAACGTGCGGAATACTATGCCGTTATCCATCGCACAAGAGTTTGTCCACGGCGCATTTGCCACCGTTGCTGCTGGTGGCGTGCGCATCGGCAACAACTCGCATAGCTCCATATCGTATATACCACGATATAACCTCCACGTTATGCAGTTTGCGTAGAAGAATCTTTTGTCACGACTGCGCCACACTGTGTTCAGATCAATAGGCAAGGTCTTGTACACCTCACCAGTGATTGATAGCGTCACGTCGTTGCGCATTGATCGCAGTTGGC
>JAZNQJ010000129.1:0-5744 GCA_045590115.1 Alistipes sp.
AACTCCTTGGCACACAGAACGACATGGCTACGATCCGACTTACCAACGATGGCTTTAAGCTCTCGGAGCTTGACCTTAAGCTGCGTGGTGCGGGCGATATCCATGGCACACAGCAGAGTGGCGACGCCTTTGAGCTTAATATTGCCAACCTCTCGACCGATACACAGATTATGGAGCTTACACGTGATGAGGCACTTAACATTCTGGCTCAAGACCCTACGCTGTCACGCCCCGAGAATATGCTCTTGCGCCAACTTCGTGATAAACATTGCAAGCGTGAGCGCATAGATTTTTCCGACATTTCGTAATAGTAGAGAAGAAAATACGTTATATTTGCAAAAAATTAACCCATTTACCATATGGCACTAATTAGATGTAACCATTGTAATAACCCTATTTCGAGCCGTCTTACTGTCTGCCCATTCTGCGGTGTGGCACTCACACCCGGTGCAGAGGCTACGGAGGGTGATGCTCCTGTGGCAAACACCATCAATGATGCTCAGGCAACCCCTGTTAAGACACTCAACGATATTCTCGCCGAGCGTAAGGCACAGCCTACGACGATCAACGAGGTGCATACTCAGCCAGAGCAGAAGCCTGAGCCACAGCAAGTTGAGGAGGTAGCAGTTGAGTCTGCTGAGCCTGAGAAACCTGCTGAGCCTAAGAAGCCCGCAACCCCAAAGCCTGTAACACCCGTAGTAACCCCCAAGCCCGTAACGCCTACGCCACAGTATGGTGGCTATGATGGTGGCTACGATCGTGATGAGCGTAATATGGATGACCTCGAGGCTGAGATGGTACGCTACAAGCGTTCATCATCGGGATTTCTTGTTGTGGCCCTGGTGTTGCTCATCGCCCTTGTGCCACTTACTATCTTTGCCGTTAAGAACTATGGCAAGGTGAAGAGCATCGAGCAGGACTATGCTCTGCTTGAGTCGGCACGTAAGCTCTTTGAGGAGCAGAACAACATGCTTCAGCGTGATGCCGAGAGTTTGGTTGAGGAGCTTGAGCAGTATAAGAGCAAGAACGACACCATGATGCAGAAGTATCAGGAGGCTGTGGTGATGCTCGAGCAGCTGCAGAGGGAGAAGACATACAGCTATAACCAGCTTGCTAAGTACCGTCGTGAGGTGGATATGCTCAAGGGTGTTATGAAGGGCTATGTACGTCAGATTGACTCGCTCAACAATATCAATAGCGACCTTACGGCTAAGAACAAAGCCTACGAGAAGGAGCGTACCACCTATCGTGAGCGTGCCGAGAAGGCTGAGGAGAAGGCCGAAGAGCTGAATACCAAGGTGCGCATCGGCTCAGTAATTCGTACGGGTGGTGTACGCATGGTGGCACTCAACGATAATGGCAAGGTTGTAAAGCGTATCAAGGTTGCCTCACGCCTACGTGTAGACTTTGAGCTTACGGCCAACGAGCTTGCCGAGCCAGGCGAGAAGCTTATCTACGTATGTATCACCGACCCTGATGGCTTTGCTCTATCGCCTATGGATAAGATGATTCCATTTACTTTCGAGGGTGAGAGTCGTGCTGCCTCGGCTATGCGTAAGGTGAGCTACGAGAACGAGTCGGTGCCTGTGAGCATCTACTACGACGGCTCAGCCTTCCAGAAGGGCGAGTATACCGTTGATATCTATATTGATGGTCGTCATTGTGGGCATGGTAGTACCTACTTCGACTAAAAGGAAAACGTGTATAAAAAGGGTATTTTGTCGTTATACAAACTTAGAGGGCTCCGCACATACGCAAAGTATGCTGCGGGCCCTCTGAGTTTTTTTTAGACGTATCTGTATCTTTATCCCTAACCAAAATCCTCTACATCTCCACTTCAAACCTGCGGCCGAAGCGGTCGGTAGCAGTAATGGTAATATGGCTATTTGCCTGGGTACGGCGACAGCGGAAATAGTGGCTGTTAGGTCGCCCTGAACGGCGCAAACGCTCCATGATAACATCATCATAATCAGCCTCATGCTCTACGTAGTGTAGATATCCAGGGTCGACGATTGTAATCTGCTCCATGTCGCCCATATTATTGCCATTTTCGCTCCACTCTACACGCCACTCTTTATCCCAGCCGATAACCTTTACGACTACCCACTCCTCGTGACCTTTAACCTCGCCCTCGTGCCATGCGATAAGCTGCTTTGTAGCCCTCTCGCCGAGTAGTCGGTGTTGCCAAGTCCACTCGCCATCACGCTCCTCGATGCAGAAGATGCCTCGTGGTGTGCCATCGGCGCACATTGGCGCAAACCATAGGTTGCCATTTACCTGTGCTACGCTATGCTCGATGACATCGGGTGTAATATCCACCGTATTATGGCGGTGACAATGGCCTGTGATAAAGTGTAGTTTATGGCCTCGTGCAAGACGCATAAGTGGCTTTACGTAGGGTAGTGGTGTGCCACTGCGAAGGTTGCTCGCTGGTGCGTGCATACATATTGCTATGCGCTGATTATCAGCAATGTTGCGTAGCTCATTCTTTGCCCACTTGAGTTGCTTGCGGTCAAGCCCCGTAGAGTAGTCGCTGTAGCTGTTAAAGAGGATGTTGTCCAGCGCAATGAAGCGTGTGTCGCCGAGTGTGAATGTGTAATACTTTTGGCCGAATGTCTCGATATACTCCCTCTCAGCACGTGGCTCATCGTTGTGTATGGTGCGGTTGTGGTCGTGGTTGCCCATCACAGCATATACGGGTACGCCCAACGTCTCAAACATCTGCTTGATGCGTGGTAGAAACTCTACAGTGTCCCACACAACATCGCCCGTAAGGAGTATGGCAGTAGGGTAGCCCGTAGCCTTATACTCCTCGACAATAGTGCCGATTTCTGGGATTATATCTCGCTCAAGACTAATGATTTGTGCCTCGGTCTGAGGCTGTGGGTCACCCACCACAATAAGGTTGAAACCTCGCCCTTGCGCCCATAGTGTGATAGGCGCAACGAGCATAACTACAAATGCAAAAAAACTTCTCATCGAGGACAAAGGTATGAAAAAATCTCTCACGTACGTGCGCATATGAGAAATTTTTTATACCTTTGTGGGGTTATGGAAAATTTTGTAGTATCAGCACGCAAGTATCGCCCTCAGACCTTTGCTACGGTTGTGGGGCAGCGACATATTACCTCGACTCTGAAGAATGCCATTGAGCGTGGCCAGCTGGCACATGCCTACCTCTTCTGTGGCCCTCGAGGTGTGGGTAAGACCACCTGCGCACGTATCTTTGCCAAGTCTATCAACTGTCTGAATCCTCAGGCGGGTGAGGCTTGCAACGAGTGTGAGTCGTGTCGCTCGTTCAATGAGGGTCGCTCGCTCAATGTTCATGAGCTTGACGCAGCGTCTAATAACTCGGTAGATGATATCCGCAACCTCATCGAGCAGGTGCGTGTCATCCCACAGCAGGGTCGCTACTCTGTATTTGTTATCGATGAGGTGCATATGCTCTCGGCAGCAGCATTCAATGCCTTCCTCAAGACTCTTGAGGAGCCACCACAGCATGCTATATTTATCCTCGCAACAACCGAGAAACATAAGATCATACCTACGATCCTCTCACGCTGTCAGATCTACGACTTCAATCGTATTCGTGTGGAGGATGGTGTCGACTATCTACGTCACATCGCCGCACAGGAGGGTGTTGAGGCCGATGATGAGGCACTCAACCTAATCTCGCACAAGGCAGATGATGGTATGCGTGATGCTCTGTCGATGTTCGACAAGGCGGTGTCGTTCTGTGGCACCAAGCTTAGCTATAAGGATGTGGCGGCAACGCTCAATGTCCTCGACTACGACACCTACTTCAAGGCCACTGACCTACTTCTTGAGGGTAGGTATGTCGATGCGCTGATGCTCTTCGACAGTGTGCTTGCACGAGGCTTCTCGCCTCAGGTGTTTGCCTCAGGACTAAACGCTCACATGCGTGATCTGCTTATGGCCAAAGGCCCTGCGGTGACGCTTGTGGAGTTTACGGGAACGCTCGTTGAACGATATAAGCAGCAGGCCTCACGTTGTGATGAGGCATTCCTGTTTAACGCCATGTCGCTACTTACGGAGGCTGATGGTAGGCTGCGACAGTCATCAAATCAACGACTTTTTGTGGAGCTGGGACTTATGAAGATTGCGGGTCTCGGCCAAAAAAAAAATGACGAGGTAGCATCGCTAAGCTTTGATGTCGACTTTCCGCTCCCCGAGCTTGTCGCAGCATCGCCAGCGCAACCCGCACCACAGCAACAACCAGTGGCAACACCACAACCTGTAGCGCAACCGGCGCCACAGCCACAGCCTGCAGCGCAACCCGTACCAACGTCAGCACCACAGCCAACGCCTGCACCACAACCCCAGCAGGTAGCAACGTCTCCTTCGCAGCCCGCAGAGCAACCTAAGCGTCGTACGGCACCAAGGCCCATAGGGCGCAGCGTCTCGATAAACACCATGATGGGTGGCGAGGCAAAGACCGCATCGGAGATTGTTGAGGCGGCGGCAGCAGAGGCAACAAAAGTAGTCATCGATCCGCAAAGCGAGCAGAAGCTCTTAGCCGCAAAGCCCGCCTTCATCGAGCGTCTAACTTCGGGACGTATGCGTTATGTGCCGGTGTTCAATACTATGGGTGCTGAGGGTAACAAGGTAAAGCTAACGGTGCCTTCACGAGAGCTTTTTGAGGAGATGATGCGTGACCAGCTAACATGGCTTAAGGAGCTTGCCGAGGTGGCAAACATTGGTGGAGCTTTGGAGTTTGACATCACCATAAATGAGGCGATACGTGTGGCACGTCCGATAACCATTGAGGATCGCCTACGCCACTTAGCCTCAAAGAACGACCGCCTCAAGGATATGATCGAGCAGTTGGTGCTTGATGCTGAGTAAATACTAAATTGAAAAACGAAAATATAAGAGTATGAAGGATTTTATTAAGGAACTTGAGTGGCGTGGCATGATTCACACTGTCATGCCAGGTGCCGAGGAGGAGCTAAAGAAGGGTATGGCTTCGGCATACCTCGGTATTGACCCAACAGCCGACTCGCTACATATCGGCCACCTGGTGGGCGTGATGATTTTGAAGCACTTTCAGATGTGTGGTCACCGCCCCATCGCCCTTATTGGTGGTGCTACAGGTATGATTGGCGACCCTTCGGGTAAGTCTCAGGAGCGTAACCTCTTGGATGAGCCTACCTTGCGTTACAACCAGGAGGCGTTGAAGCGCCAGCTATCTAAGCTTCTTGACTTTGAGTCAGATGCCCAGAACAAGGCGATACTTGTGAACAACTACGACTGGATGAAGGACTTCTCGTTCCTTGAGTTTGCACGTGACATCGGCAAGTGTATCACTGTAAACTACATGATGGCCAAGGACTCTGTGAAAAAGCGTTTCAATGGCGATGGCGATGGTATGTCATTTACAGAGTTTACCTACCAGCTACTCCAGGGCTACGACTTCTTGCACCTCTACCAGACTGAGGGCTGTAAGTTCCAGCTCGGTGGTGCTGACCAGTGGGGTAATATCACCACAGGTACTGAGCTTATCCGCCGTAAGCTTGGCTCTGAGGCTGAGGCATTTGCTATCACCTGCCCACTTATCACCAAGGCCGATGGTACTAAGTTCGGTAAGACCGAGAGCGGTAACGTATGGCTCTCACCCGCCTACACATCGCCCTATAAGTTCTACCAGTTCTGGTTAAACGTAAGCGACGAGGATGCAAAGCGCTACATTAAGATCTTCACCCTGCTCGACCGTGAGACTATCG
>JAZNQJ010000130.1:0-4595 GCA_045590115.1 Alistipes sp.
TGTGGCTAAGGAGGTGGTGACAGCGAGCGATATTATTGAGGCCGAGACCCGCCACCTACGCCCCATCTTAGGTGCAGAGCTTGCTGAGAAGCTCCTTGCTGGAGAGTACGCAACCCTGCTTAGTGACTATGTTGCCCCGGCGTTGGCCTCATGGTGCCGCTATGCTGTACAGCCGTTGATTTCGGAGCGTTGCCACGTATGCCACAATGGTAGTCACACTACCGCTCAAAACGACCATGACGCAGTCGTGCTACGTGCGCTACGTCGCAAGGCCGTAACACTCTCTCACCGCCTAAGTGACCATCTCAATGCTCACGCTGGCGACTACCCTGAGTATAACTCTAAGAATAACCCTTTAAACTACTGTTCAATATATGGTGATATTATCCAAGTACGTTAGCGGCCTCATTGCCGCAATCCTCGCTCTGCTATGCCCCATCACGCCACTCATCATCACCGCTACTGTATTTATCCTTATCGACTTTGTCACAGGCATCTACGCGTCGTGGAGGGTGGCACGTCGTGAGGGTCAGGAGTGGCGCATCGAGAGCCGTAAGGCGTGGCGTACAGTCTACAAACTCGGCTTTGTGGTCATGGGCATCGTGATGACATGGCTGGTCGATGCGCTGGTGCTTAGCTTCATGCATCTTAACCTTGCAAACCTATTTACGGGCTTTGTGTGTGGTGTTGAGCTATGGTCATTTTTCGAGAATGCCTCAGCCATAAGCGGCGTGGAGCTATTTAAGTGGCTCGGCATCTGGGTTAAGCGCAAGCTAAGAAAGGAGGTCGGCGATGAGTAGAGGCCTTCGTAACTGTAATCCGGGAAACATCCGCAACTCACGTAGCCGCTTTACTGGTGAGGTGCGACCATCGCAGGATGGTGCTTTCAAGCAGTTTGAGTCTATGGCTTACGGCTATAGGGCGATGTTTGTGCTGCTTGACACCTACCGCAAGCGATATGGTCTTGACACCATTCGTGGGATGATTAGCCGCTGGGCGCCCCCTTCGGAGAATCATACCGAGGGCTATATCCGCTATGTTGCAGAGCGCTCGGGCATCGATGCTGATGCTAAGCTCGACACACGCTCGGAGCGTGATATGATTCCTGTGGTGGCTGCCATGTCGCAGATGGAGAATGGCGTAAAGGCTGTTTGGAGCGATGTCGAGGCTGGCTGGAGGCTCTTCGTTGGAGCGTAGAGTTTTGCACTTTTTAGTGCGGGTGGTAGGCGCAACCACCCGCATTGCTTTATGCTATAAGGGTCATAGTCGGTGGACATGTAAAACTTTTTATGGCGCAAGATGTGCTATTTAAGAGATTAATTCGTACATTTGTACGATTAATTTCAAAAATGCAAACTATGCGTAATAGGGTATTGGTCACAGGAGGTGCTGGATATATCGGCTCGCACACTGCCGTAGAGCTTATAAATGCTGGCTATGAGGTTATCGTTGTCGACAACCTCTCGAACAGCGATCGTGGAGCGTTGGAGGGTGTTCGCCAGATTACGGGCGTAGAGCCAAAGTTTATCGAGGCAGATTGCTGCGATAAGGAGGCTATGCGCCGAGTGTTTGAGACCTATGAGTTCGACTCGGTAATTCATTTTGCCGCCTATAAGGCTGTGGGTGAGTCTGTTGCTGAGCCAGCAAAATACTATCGCAACAACATCCTGTCGTTTGTCACCATCCTTGAGCTGATGTGTGAGTATGGTCGAAGGAATGTGCTGTTCTCATCTTCGGCAACGGTATATGGCGATGCCGATGTGTTGCCCGTTACGGAGCTTACACCACGCAAGCCCGCCACATCACCCTATGGCAATACCAAGCAGATGGCCGAAGATATCCTGCGTGACATGGTTGCTGCCAACGATGGTCTCTCGGGTATTGCCTTGCGATACTTCAACCCTATTGGTGCGCACCCATCGGCACTCATCGGCGAGCTGCCTCGTGGTGTGCCTAACAACCTTGTGCCATACATCACCCAGACAGCAGCAGGTGTGCGTGAGTGCCTGAGCATCTTTGGCGATGACTACGACACTCCCGATGGCTCATGCCTTCGTGACTATATCGACGTTGTCGATTTGGCAAAGGCTCATGTTGTGGCGATAGACCGCCTTGTGGAGGGTCGTAACAAGCAGCGCTACGAGATATTCAACATCGGCACAGGTCGCCCTGTATCGGTATTTGAGCTTGTACGTGGCTTCGAGGAGGCCAACTCTCTAAAACTCAACTATAAGGTAGCACCACGTCGTGCTGGTGATGTTACTGCCGTATGGGCAGACACACGCCTTGCCAACGATGAGCTTGGCTGGAGAGCCGAGCGTGAGCTACGTGATACGTTGCGTGCCGCATGGGAGTGGGAGAAACACATAAGACAATAATGTGACTATAACTACGTTTAACAAAAAACCGTATAATGATAATGAAGAGAGTTTTGTTGCTACTATTGGTAGCGTTGATGATAGTGCCTACGGCCGAGGCTAAGCGTCGTGAGACCCCTGAGGAGATTGAGCGTAAGACCCGCCACTATAAGGGCTGGGAGTGGGGTGCTGAGGGTCGCTTCGACCTTATCTACTATGAGCTAAACTACCAGAAGGTATTGGGCGATAGTGCCGATAAGTCGTATCGTGCATTTGCCAAGTTTGGTGGTAATGTCATGCTCAATGGCGGATATTTCATCAATAACCATTGGAAGCTCGGCCTTGAGATTGGCGCACAGATGCAGTATAACCACACCGTAGTGCCAATTGCTGTTACGGCACGCTACTTCTATGGCAAGCGCAAGAACTGTCTGTTTAACTTCGTGAATGTCGGTACTAACATACTCTTCGACCGAGGTATGCGTTTTGGTGCCTTGGGCGAGGGCGGTGTCGGAGTACGTTTGCAGTCACCCGACTCTAAGCATAAGTACGACATCATGATTGGCTATCAGGCACTCATGATGAATCCTCGTGCAAAGCAGGGTGACTACAACATCAGCTCCAAGTTTCACAAGCTCAACCAGGCGGTATATATCGGCCTTGGTATCAACTTTTAGTTGCCACGCTTGCGGATGTAGATATCCACAAGCGGAATAAGCACCATTAGGTCGAATAGCGCAAGCATCACCACCGCACCAAAGGCTCCAATGGTAAGTGCCATCGCCAAGGTGTAGAGGAACGACAGGGCGTGAAGCAACGTAAGTGCAATGCCTATCAGGCAACACTCACGAAGGCCTGTCAGACAATAGAGAATCAGCGATAGGGTGGCGGCAGTGAGAGGGATGAAGAACATGAGGTTCTCATAGATTGCTAAAACCATCGTAGCAGCAATTATCAGCATTGTAAGTAACGCACCATAGAGTGCGTTATTTGTATTTATAGCCACAGCCACATCTGCTGCCGAGGCACGCACCGAGCCAGAGGTCTGACGTGCAATATTGCGACGCTGACATAGGTATAACATTGCTGCGATGACAATTATAAGTGCCATGCTGAGTGCCATGATAGCGTTGTCGCCCACAACACCCTGCACAACGCCAAAGGGCTTAAACTCTGCGCCTGAGCTACGGCAACTTAGCCATGCGATAATCTCGCCAACGACAAGACCGCATATGCCCAACGCACAGGTTTTTATTACAGCCTCTACGACCTTTTTAGGCTGTACCCTGCCTCGCATAATCTCTACGGCGAGGAGTGCGATAAAGAGTACAAACACCACGATGTTTATAATGCGGTAGGTCGACTTCGAGAAGTTGAATAGACCAAGGCCTGGGATTGTAAAGTTTACGGTGTCTGCTTTGCCACGTAGGCTCTCAGGGTCGGAGTACTGCTCATCGGTAAGGTATCTACGCATTATAGGCGTAATCTGTGCGCCATAGTGCTGTATCGAGCGTAGGTTGATGTTCGAGTAGTTATCCTTATCGGTATGGTAGTGGTTGATGTCGGCAACGGTTGAGAAGTTGAAGCCAGGCACACTATCCTTGATGATTGTAAAGTCGGTGAAGTTGGGCATAAAGCTATATACTACCGTAGTCAGCGAGTAGGTGTATGGGTAGTCGGCAGCTTCGGCGTATAGCTCCATAAGTCTCTCGTTGCCTGGTGCTGTCTCGAAGAGTAGTGCAGGGCCATAGGGGCCACGTGCCTCGATATTGATTACAAGGCCTACGTCGTCAAACTCGCTGCGGTTGTTCTCCCATAGAGCCTTCATACCCTTCATGCCCACCTCCTCGGCATCGGTAAAGAGAATCTTGACACCCTGCTGCCACTCATCACGATATTTGAGTGCAAGAGAGGTCGCCTCCAATGCTACACCAAGGCCATAGCCATCGTCTGCAGCGCCATACGACCATACGGTATCCTGCTTAGGCATAGGCTGCGAGTAGCGAGAGTCGTAGTGCGCCACTATCATCAGCTTAGGTGTTGAATCCGAGTGCTTTGGTGAGAACTCGGCGAGGATGTTTGTGGCATCAAACGTATATGTCACATGTTTATTCTCAGGGCCTGTGAGTGCCTTATGCTCAAAGAGCTTTACGGTGTCTGCTCCAAGGCCATTAAGACGTTCTACAAGGTAGTCACGCACCTGAGCGCGCTCCTCGGGATGAGCTACGGAGTGGTGCT
>JAZNQJ010000131.1:0-2193 GCA_045590115.1 Alistipes sp.
CCGAGCAAAAAGTTTAATGCGCTTAAACAGGCTAAAAAGTGGCAAAACGACGGTGTTTTGCAAAAAAGCCATCGGTAGGAGACAATATTTTCGAGCAAAAAGTTGTTAGAATAGAAAATATAGCGTAAATTTGCACACCTATATATATAAATATATAGCATCCGTAGAAGGAAACTAACAACAGATGGCGGTCGCACCGCCCAACGAATAAAGATAGAATAATGTCAGAAGTAGAAAACACACCAAGTTTGACAGGACGTATAGTTCAGGTCAACCTTGAAGAGCAGATGAAGTCGGCATATATCGACTACTCAATGTCGGTAATCGTGTCGCGAGCATTGCCCGATGTGCGTGATGGTCTTAAGCCCGTACACCGCCGTATATTGTACGATATGGCTGCCGAGCTGAACCTCACAAACGACAAGCCTACACGTAAGAGTGCCCGTATTGTCGGTGACGTACTCGGTAAGTTCCACCCACATGGCGATAGCTCAGTATATGAGGCTATGGTACGTATGGCACAGAGCTGGTCGATGCGCTACCCATTGGTTGAGGGTCAGGGTAACTTCGGTTCTATGGACGGTGACTCGCCTGCGGCGATGCGTTACACCGAGGCACGCATGCAGAAGATTACCGATGAGGTGATGGCCGACATCGAGAAGGAGACTATCGATTGGGGTCTTAACTTCGATGACACACTCAAGGAGCCTACAGTGCTGCCTACACGTATCCCACTGCTACTCGTAAATGGTGCAAGTGGTATCGCCGTAGGTATGGCAACAAACATGGCACCACACAACCTCTCGGAGGTGGTAGATGCTTGCCACGCATATATCGACAACCCTGATTGCGAGTGCGAGGAGCTACTCAACTACGTGAAGGGTCCCGACTTCCCTACAGGAGCTATCATCTATGGCTACGAGGGTGTGCGTGAGGCACTGCTCACAGGTCGTGGTCGTGTGGTTATGCGTGCAAAGACCGAGATCGAGCATACTGCATCGGGTCGTGAGTGCATCGTAATCACCGAGATACCATACATGGTAAACAAGGCTGAGATGATCAAGCGCATCGCCGACCTTATCAACGAGAAGAAGCTCGACGGCATATCGTACATCAACGATGAGTCTGACCGCCAGGGTATGCGTATTGTCATCATCCTCAAGCAGGATGCTGTGGCTAACGTAGTGCTTAACACACTTTATAAGAATACCCCACTGCAGTCGTCGTTTGCCGTAAACAACATTGCACTTGTAAATGGCCGTCCTCAGCTACTTAACCTTAAGGACTTGGTGCGTCACTTCGTTGACCACCGCCACGATGTTGTGGTACGTCGCTCACGCTTCGACCTTCAGAAGGCAGAGGAGCGTCTACACATCGTAAATGGTCTGCTCATAGCTCAGGACAACATCGACGAGGTGGTACACATCATACGCTCATCAAAGACCACTGAGGAGGCACGCACACGCTTGCAGGAGCGTTTCGGACTCTCAGAGCTTCAGACAGCAGCAATCCTCGAGATGCGTCTGCGCCAGCTCACAGGACTCCAGCGTGAGCAGCTTGAGGCTGAACAGGCAGAGCTTATACGCACCATCGACTATCTACGTTCTGTACTTGAGAACGTAGACATGCAGATGCAGATCATCAAGGATGAGCTTCAGGAGATCAAGGAGAAGTATGGCGATGAGCGTCGCTCAGAGATTGTATACTCTTCTGAGGAGTTCAACCCTGAGGACTTCTACGCCGATGAGGATATGGTAATCACCATCTCGCACATGGGCTACATCAAGCGCACCCCACTTGCCGAGTACCGCACACAGCATCGTGGTGGCGTAGGTGCTAAGGGTAGCGCAACACGTGATGAGGACTTCATCGAGCATATCTACGTAGCATCGATGCACAATACGATGATGTTCTTTACGGAGATGGGTCGCTGCTACTGGCTCAAGGTATACCAGATTCCTGAGGGCACACGCTCATCAAAGGGTCGTGCAATACAAAATGTTATTCAGATTGACCCAGGCGACAAGGTACGTGCATATATAAACGTTAAGAAGCTGAACGACAAGGAGTTCGTAGAGAACAACTACCTTGTAATGTGTACCAAGCGAGGTATCATCAAGAAGACAACTTTGGAGGCTTACTCACGTCCACGTACTAATGGCGTGAATGCAATCGTTATTAGAGAGGGAGACC
>JAZNQJ010000132.1:0-4545 GCA_045590115.1 Alistipes sp.
TAAGGGGCTATCTGCGTCGTCTGGCTCATTACCACGAGAGAATATAGTGAAGTTAGAGAATTTAGTGAGTTTAAGGAGTTTAATGATAGGGAAGACTCTAATTTCCTTAAATTCCCTAATCTCCCCCCCATAAATAAAAAAAGAGACTATCGCCTATGAAGAAGTTTACTGCAAGTTTAGGACTACATATCATTGTCGCTGTGGCACTCAGCCTGGTGATAAATTTCTCATATCTACTTGTGCCTATCATCTCCGACCAGGGTGTGCGTCAGCGTGGTGCAGAGCCGGATGGCGAGCATAGTGTGGGTACTCTGCACCTATCTCCAGATATGCATGGATACATTGTGTGTGACTGCCAGAAGCGTGATAGTACCTATGTGTCAGCATGGCAGGTACGTACCTATAAACTTCAGGATGGCGACACGCTGAAGTTTACAACCAAGGAGCCTCACTCGATGCCCGACATAGGCTTTACAGGTGTGCATCCACGTCTTGACGATGTGGTGCTACGCAATGGCGAGAAGTTTGACTTCGACGTGATATACGACCGCCCAAGTCGCACAGTGGAGTTTATATGGCAGATTGCCTACTACGCAGTAATAGCCTTTGTGCTTATCTACATCTTCATCTCGGCGCGTCGTCGTGATGATCGCTCGAAGTGGATATATCTGCTCTATGTTCTGCTCGCCGTAGCGGTATCGGCCATAGCCATATATTGCGCTCCGGTGATGACCTTCAAGGATGGCATGATGCGCATTGTATTCTTCTTCGACAGCGAGCCACGTGACAATGTCTACTACGTGGTACTTACAAAGATACTCTTCATGCTTGTGGTATCGGCACTATATGCCTTTGTCTACACCCTTATGCAGCAGCGTCAGAAGATTGTTGTGGAGAACGAGCGTCTCAAGAACGAAAACCTCTCGACACGCTACAATATGCTCATGGGACAGATCAACCCTCACTTCTTCTTCAACTCGCTAAACTCTTTGGCTATGCTTGTGCGTGAGAAGGATGATGAGCGTGCCTTGGAGTATATTGACCAGCTGTCATACACCTTCCGCTACATTATTCAGAATGGCCAGAGCGAGGCAACAACACTCAAGGATGAGCTTGAGTTTGCCTCCGCCTATGCCTACCTATTCAAGATACGCTATGCCGACAAGCTATTCTTCGATTTCGATATCGACGAGAAGTATCACACATGGACACTCCCCGCACTCTCGCTGCAACCACTTATCGGCAATGCCGTGAAGCATAATAGCATCACAAAGAAGAATCCTCTACATGTCTCTATACGTGTGTGTGACGGTGTGCTTGAGATAGAGAATCCTAAGCACCCTAAGCTCGACGTGGAGCCATCAACAGGCATTGGTCTGAATAACCTAAACAGTCGTTGGGAGATAATCACAGGTCACCGTATTGAGATTATTGAGGATGATAATCGCTTCATGGTGCGTCTGCCTTTGGAACAACCTAAAGCCTAATATCGTATGAGAAGAGTTGTAATCGTTGAAGATGAGACGGCAGCTGCCGTAAACCTACGTAACATGCTTAGCACCATAGCCCCCGGCGTGGAGATTGTCGAGGTGCTTGAGTCTGTTGAGGAGTCTGTGGAGTTTTTCTCTGGCGAGGTGGATGCCGATGTGGTGTTCATGGATATTCACTTGGCCGATGGCGACTCGTTCCGCATATTTAGAAGTGTAGATATCAACATACCTATTATATTTACCACGGCCTACGATGAGTATGCACTTGAGGCCTTCAAGGTGAATAGCATCGACTACCTGCTCAAACCATTCAAGGAGGAGGACCTACGTCGTGCGCTCGATAAACTGCACCGCCTCACCGCCTCGGAGCGTACTGCCCAGCAGGAGCGTCGTGAGCAGATGGTGGCCTCAGCAGCGGGGGATACCATGCAGACACTACTTGTGCGGTACAAGGATAAGATTATCCCTATCAAGCTCGAGGAGATTGCCTACTTCTATACCTCGGAGGACCATGTTACACTAACCACGCTCGATGAGCGTAACTACCCTGTGGAGAAGACCCTTGAGGCCTTGGGACAGCAGCTGCCCGCTGATAAGTTCTATCGTGCCAACCGCCAGTTTATCGTATCACGTGATGCTGTGAAGGATATCGTGGTGTGGTTTGGTAGCCGCCTTGCACTCAACCTTACGGTAGAAACACCTGAGAGAATAATCATCTCAAAGGCTCGAGTGTCGGATTTCAAGCAATGGTTGCAGTCAGTTCACCTCGCCTAAAGGTCGCTTCATCCCTCAGATAGGGCGTTTGACAGCCACACTAACATCAAACCCAGATTTAGGGTTGTACCTTTGTACCAGAGAAAGTAACAAAATGTACAACCCTTAAATTTTTACTACTATGAAAAAGATGTTAGTTTTAACCCTTATGCTATCGGCGATGGCAGTGGGTAGCGCAATGGCAAACGATGTTAACGTGGCTGAGCCACGTGGCCCAAAGAGGGTAAATATCAATATTGTGGTGCCACCACGTCATGGCGTAGAGTGCTGCGATGTACATCATAGACCACATCACAAGCCACATTGCAACATTCACCATAAGCCACACCACAAGCCACATAGCCATGGACATGGCTTCCACTCACACAAGCCACATAACCACTCGGGTAAGGTCTATCGCCCAGCTAATGGTCGCCCATCACGCCCAGCTGTGGGACCAGGCGCACCAGGACGTGGCCCAGGTTCGTATCGTGGCTCATATCGCAAGTAAACCATACTAAATGTAGGGGTGTTGGGCGACTGACACCCCATTTTTGCCGTTTCACCCCAAAAGTGAACGATATTTGAAAAAAAAAGTTTACTTTCGCCTCGGCGAAAGGTCTGCAACCGATGCGGCGACTTGGCGCTATGAAGACAGAAAATAAAATGTATTAAAGATATGATGAAGAGAATTTTTTCGGTAATCCTGATGCTATGCTTGACGCTACCTGCCTTTGCGCAGTCGGGACGTGTTGTGGCTAAGGTCGTGGACATGGAGACTAAGGATGGTGTCATTGGCGCAATTGTTGAGCTTACGTCGGTAAAGAATCCTAACCTACGCAAGCACAATACTACGGGAGTTGGCGGTAGCGTGACAATTACAGGCCTCGCTGCGGGCGACTACAATATGTCGGTGTCGTTTATTGGTTACACCACCTACACTCAGCAGGTAAAGGTGTCGGGCGTAACACAGCTTGGTACTATTGAGCTTACTCCAGGTGTAGCTATCGAGGCGGTAGTCAAGGAGGTGCAAGCATTGCGCACATCGCAGAATGGCGATACGCTGGCATATAATGCTGCGGCATTTAAGGTCGCTGCCGATGCCGATGTTGAGGGTCTTTTGAAGAAGATGCCTGGTATCACCATCACCAATGGCTCGGTAGAGGCTCAGGGCGAGACCGTAAAGAAGATTTTTGTAGACGGCAAGGAGTTCTTTGGCGAGGATGTATCCACAGCACTCAACTCACTCCCAGCGCAGGCCGTAGACCGTATTGAGGTGTTCAACAAGCTCTCGGATAATGCCGAGTTCTCAGGCATGGACGATGGCGAGGGCTATAAGGCTATCAACATCATCACACGCTCAAATATGCGCCAAGGTGTCTTTGGTAAGGTATATGGTGGCTACGGCTATCAGCCAGATATTGATGGTGGCGCACCCAATGATCCTAACTTTAACAATCCATCGACATATAACCCTACGGTGGGCGATGTAACATCGCACCATAAGTATAACTTTGGTGGTAATATCAACGTGTTTCAGGACAACCACCGAGTATCTGTTATCGGTCTTTTGAACAATGTCAACCAGCAGAACTTCTCGTTCGAGGATATCCTCGGCGTTAATGGTGGCGGTGGCGGTGGCCGTCGTGGTGGCGTAGGTCAGTATATGGTACGCCCACAGAGCGGTGTGGCCAACGTAGGCTCAATAGGCGCACAGTATACAGGTACCTTTGGCGAGAAGGATAAGATTAAGCTCAACGGCTCATACTTCTTTAACAAGACACGCACACGTAACAATAGTGTGTTGCAGAAGTGGTACGAGTCGCCATCGCCCATTGATACGCTTGAGCAGCGTGGCGAGTCAGCAACTCGTAACTACAACCACCGTTTCAATCTCCGCTTCGATTGGGCTATCAACGAGAATATGTCGCTGATGTCACGAACAAACCTCAGCTTCCAGGGCAACGACCCATATAGCCAGCAGTATGGCGAGCTTATAGGCCAGACCGCTGCAGAGAGCAACCTTCCATATGAGGCCTTGCATAGTGGCTCTAAGGGCTCGTCACGTGCCTTTCGCTTCTCGGAGTTTTTGCAGTATCGCCTAAAACTCGGCAAGCCAGGTCGTACCATTACGGTAGATGGTCGTTACTCAATTCGTAAAACCCCAACGTCGATAAATAACAGCTACTCCTCTTTGGAGACAATCTTCGACCCTGAGACTGAAACATATGTTCCAGAGTTGCGCTATTTGGTGTCGCATGCACCTCAGAAGGAAGTCGGAGGCCAAGCGGTCTTAGGAAGA
>JAZNQJ010000133.1:0-9154 GCA_045590115.1 Alistipes sp.
CTGGGTACGTGGGTCACGGCTTGAGGTAATAGAGCCTGACGCTGAGTTACCCTCAGTGATGAATATCATCGTCTGGTCGGCAAGCTCCGACTTGTCGGTATAGTGTATCTTGCAGTCACGCAGCTTCTTATTGTTCAGCGACACCTTCTTGGCTGCCTCACGTGCCTTCTTCTGCACACCAGAGATTGCCTTACGCTCCTTCTCGTTCTCCACAATCTTACGCTGAAGGGTCTGCGCCACCTCAGGGTGCTTATGCAGGTAGTTATCGAGGTTGGTAGCAAGGAAGTCGCCCACAAACTGACGCATCGTAACGCCCTCCTCCTTATCCTTAGAGCCGAGCTTGGTCTTTGTCTGCGACTCAAATATAGGATTGTTGACACGCACCGAGATAGCTGCGATAATCGAGGTACGGATATCTGCTGGCTCGTAGTCCTTATGATAGAACTCCTTGATGGTCTTGGCTATAGCCTCACGAAAGGCAGCCTGATGAGTACCACCCTGTGGAGTATACTGTCCATTTACGAACGAGTAGTATGCCTCGCCATAGCCATTGCCATGGGTGATAACCACCTCGATATCCTCGCCCAAGATATGCACAGGGGCATATAGTGGGTCGCTCGAGAGGTTGTCGTTAACCAAATCCAGAAGACCATTCTTCGACACGTATGGCTGGCCATTGAGCATTACGGTAAGGCCGAGGTTAAGATATGTGTAGTTCTTGACCATCTGCTCGACATACTCAAGGTTGTAGCTATACTCGCCAAAGACCTCACGATCGACGATGAACTCTACGTATGTACCATTAGCCTCCGATACCCCACTCTCCGAGCGATCGGTAAGCTCCAATCCCTGTGAGAATGTCACCGTACGTGCCTCGCCATCACGCACCGAGCGGGCAAGGAAGTGGCTCGACAGCATATTTACCGCCTTGACACCCACGCCATTAAGACCTACGGTCTTCTTGAAGGCATCGCCACCATACTTACCACCGGTATTCATCTTGCTCACCGCATCCGACAGCACCTCCAGAGGTATTCCTCGGCCATAGTCACGTACCGACACCTTATCCCCCTCAATACTAATCTCGATGCGCTTGCCCGCACCCATGATAAACTCATCGATGGAGTTATCTACCACCTCCTTGAGAAGCACGTAGATACCATCATCGGCCTGAGTACCATCGCCGAGCTTACCGATGTACATACCGGGGCGCAGACGTATATGATCTCGTGGCGAGAGTGTTATTATCGAGTCTTTGTCGTACTGCGCTGGTTGGTTCATTAAATTCTGTTCTGCCATATATTGTCATTCACTTATTTACGGTTGTTAGCACGTATCTGGGCCAATGTATCGACCATAGAGTCGTGTACCTCGCTGATAACCTCCTTTATAGGACGCTGGGCAATCTCCTCTGCCGAGATTGGGGGTAACACCTGAATGGTAATCTTGTTTGTCCAATTCATAAAGAAGCCCTTGCGCACCACTCGGTTCGTGCCGTCAAGAACTATTGGAAGGATAGGCACACCTGCATCCTTAGCAAGCAGGAAGGCACCTGCCTTGAAGTTGTGAATCTCTCCATCCTTTGAGCGTGTACCCTCAGGGAAGATAGATACCGAAGCACCCTTCTTCAACCACTCCATACCCTTGTTGTGTACGAGCTGCATCGCCTCCTTGGTGCTGGCACGGTTAATCACGATGTCGCCATGGGCAAAGAGCAATCTACCCACGATAGGTATGCGATATACCTCCTTCTTCGATACCCACTTAAATACCAATGGCAGGTTGTAGATACTCATGATATCGACCATCGAGTTGTGGTTCAGCACAATGACGTATGCCTTATTGGGATCGATGTTCTCTGCGCCTATGACTACACGCTTCATGCGAGGGGGCAAACCGAAGAATACATCGGTAATCCATTTTGATAGAGTATGCACCACAACCCTCTTACGATCAAAGGGATAGCATACCACCAAAGCGATGAACGATGCCACGTAGAGTATCAACGCAGCCACCAAAACAACAATGTAGTAGAGTATTGTTAACATAATAAACCCTGTTTTAATCGACTATTTGTTCAATTTTGCAAAGATACAAAAATTTACGAAATTAAGCTAAAATTTAAGCAACAAATCTTTATCATTTTTTTCGATCGCACACAGGCGAAAAATAAACATAGGTATCAATATTTTTTAGAAAAATTCTGCCCAAATATTTGGAGAAACAAAATTTAGAACATATATTTGCAGTGTATTAGTTGAGTAATACACTATATCGGATAACTAAAACTTACATAATTATGTTACAAATACGAGCTGTAATACGTTATATGCAATAAAATGCGCCACCTGACTAAAAAAAAGTTGTCTAAAATTTTGGCGGGGGGGGGAAAGCATTATCTTTGTAAATGAGAAATGAGAAATTAGTAATGAGAAATTAGCAAACAGATATCGGCTATGAGAAATATAAGAGTTATACTATTGGCAGTTGTAGCACTAATGAGCGCAGCAACTCTTTCGGCACAAAAGATTGAGCTTACGGGTAGAGTCATTGATGAGAACAAACAAAACATTCCGTATGCTACTGTAGTGCTTACCACAGCTGAGGGTCAGGCAGCAGGAGGAGCCACATCGGAGAGTGGAGGATTCTCGCTCTACGCTCCTAAGGGCGAGTATACGCTCAACATCAGCTACATAGGCTATAAGACACACACCCAGAAGCTCACACTCTCGGAGCGTACCAACCTTGGCGACATTACCCTTATGAGCGACTCGGAGCAGATTGACGAGGTGGTGGTAACAGCACAGCTCATACGTCGTGAGGCCGACCGCTTTGTGGTAGATGTGGCCAACTCCCCCATTGCCCTTGGCAAGGATGGCGAGGAGTTGCTTAAGAGCGCACCTGGTGTGTGGATTCAAGACGATAAGATATCTATCAATGGAGCGTCAGGCTCAAAAATCTATCTGAACGACCGCGAGGTAAAGCTCGACGATGCACAGCTCATGGCCTACCTACGCTCGCTCACGGCAAACGACATTCAGCGCATTGAGGTAGTACCACAGTCGGGTGCTGACTACGACGCATCAAGTTCGGGAGGTATAATCAAGATTACCACCAAGCGCCGCATAGACACCGGCCTTATGGGTTCGGCATCGTTGGTAGCAAATGGCACTAAGGGCATATACAACATAATGCCTTCAGTATCGCTCAACTACAATCGTGGCAAGCTAAATGCCTATGGTCGTGCATGGGCAGGAACAAACTCTCAGGACTACATAATGAACGAGCATACCGACTACACCTCGAAGACAATCATAGATGCAGCCTCAGAGCAGAGAGATAAGACCGCTTGGGGAGGTGCTAACATTGGCGTGGTGTACGACTTTAACACTAAGCACTCAGCAGGTGTAGAGCTGCAGTACAACTACTATGGCGGTAGTAGCAAGACCGACACCTGGACAGAGCATCAGCAGGGAGGCATCACAACACGTACTGATGGCAACTACGCCAATAAGTATCACAGTCAGATGATTACAGCTACGGCAAACTACATCTATAAACTCGACGACAAAGGCTCGGTACTCAAGCTTATCGGCGACTACACCGACTCACGCATGCCTAACCACAACGACTACCTTGACACCACCATAGACCCAGCGACACTCATAGGTCGTGACTCTACACACCGCAATAACTCATTAAGCCACTATCAGCTTGGCACAGCGACACTTGCCCTTGAAAAGGTGCTATCGCCAAAGGTAACACTCAAGGCGGGTGCTAAGTATACCTACAACACCAACTCCAACACAGGCCTCTACGAGTATCTTAAGGATGAGCAATGGCTTAAGAACGATGTCAACAGCTACGACATTGGTTATACCGAGAATATTGGCGCAGCATACATCATCGCCTCAGCACGTCTTGGCCGTCTGAGCCTTGTGGGCGGCTTGCGTGGCGAGTATACATGGTTCCGCTCAGCAGATGGTCTTGTGGCACAAAACTACTTCGACCTGTTCCCCAACGCCAACCTCTCGTATGCCCTAACCAAAGATGGAGCATACTCGCTCATTGCGCAGTACTCTCGCACCATCTCTCGACCCTCGTTCTGGGCGCTATCGCCTAACGAGACAAAGATATCGGAGTATATGATACAGCGAGGCAACCCCAACCTTAAGCCCTCGTACAACAACTCGGTATCGGTAACCGCAGTGCTTAAGTATAAGTACACCATAACCATAGGTACGCAGATTATGCAGAATGCCATACAGCAGGCAACAATCGTCGATGAGAAGAATCCTGAGCTACTCATTCTGCAGACCATAAACTACCCCACGCTCAACAACTTCTACGCATCGGTTAACCTACCATTCCAATTTACAAAGTGGTGGAGCGCAAACTTCAACCTTACGGGAATGTACATGGGTCAGCGCATCTACCCTGATGAGCCTGTGCGTCGCAACTTCATGGGCATGGGAACGTGCCAAATGGCATTCACTCTACCTAAGGAGTTTATCATCGAGGCAAGCGGACGATATATGCATGGCATACAGGCGGGTAACACCAAGATTAAGGACTTCGGCAATGTAGATATCTCTGTAAAGAAACGCCTTGTTAACAACAAGCTAACGCTGAAGCTCGGCGTAAACAACATTGTCCCTGTGAAGCAGACAATATCTATCGAGGAGCCTACGTTCAAGCGCACGATGACCGTAGACCAGCCTTGGATGCGCCCAGCGGTAAGCTTCTCAATATCGTATAACTTCAACTCTGGCAAGCAGTTCCAGGCAAAGAGCGTTGAGAGCGGCTCAGCCGAGGATCGTGGCCGACTTGGAAGCGGAGGAAACAACTAAACAATTAGCAATGAGTAATCTATAAATTAATCCATACTACTATGAAACGACTACTTACAATCCTTACAGCTACCCTATGCCTCGCATCATGCACTATAGTTATTGGCGAGAGAGCAAAGGGCGAAATCATTGAGAAGACACTTACAATTAGTGACGAGCCTGTAGCCTTAGCCATATCGCATGGCTTCGACGTAGTGGTAGATGCTACCCTACCACGTGGCGAGGTGCGTGTGACGACACACAGCGACATTATGGATATGGTAGATATCAGAGTGGAGGAGGCAACGCTCAACATCAAGCTTAAGAGTACAAAGCTACGTGCCGAGACCCTAAGCGTGCGTGTTCCAGAGTACGACTACAACACCGTAGCTATCTCGGGTGGTGCTGACCTTCAGTGGCACGATAGCAAGGCAAAGATGCTAACAGTGGCTGCATCGGGAGGTGCCGACGTGGATATTGTGACCGTAAGCGAGTTGGTAACACTCTCTGTATCTGGCGGTGCCGACGTAGAGCTTAAAGGCAGCAGCAAGCAGCTCAGCGTAGCAGCGTCAGGAGGTGCCGATGTAGATACCTCGGAGCTTAAGGCCGAGAATGTGGAGGTATCGGCATCAGGGGGTGCAGATGTAGATGTATACGCCTCAAATAGCCTTACCGTAGAGGCCTCAGGAGGCGCTGACGTAAGCTATGAGGGCAACCCCGCAACAAAGAATATCAATACGTCTGGGGCTGCAGATGTATGGCATGAGGACATAGATGACTAAATTTCATAGGGAGGAGGATGCCGAGTCTTGCATAAAGAGACCAAGAAAAAATTTCTTGTCAGAAGTCGTGAGATGTGGCACGAAACAAGAAAGCCTCGGATGGGAGATACTCGGCGTATTTCCCATTCGGGGCTATGAAGTTTTGTGCCGCAGATTGCGGCTTATCACAAGAAATTATGCCTCGAGTGCAAGACGCTTGTAAGCAACAACAGTTGCCTCCTTGTCAGCACGCTGGATAAACTCGCGGATAGACTCCTTCTCGCCAACTACGCACTGGTTAAGAAGAGTGTTCTCCTCGAAGAACTTACGCATCTTACCCTCAGCGATCTTCTCAAGGATAGCCTCTGGCTTGTTAGCGTTCTTAGGATCCTGCTTCATCATCTCTAACTGGATAGCCTTCTCCTTCTCAACAACCTCTGCTGGGCAGTCGTTCTCGTCGATTGAGAGTGGAGCCATAGCAGTTGCCTGCATAGCCACCTTCTTAGCTACCTCCTCGTCGATAGCCTTATTGAAGCCAAGTACAGTACCGAGCTTCTTGTTGAAGTGTACGTATGATACGCAGTAAGGAGCCTCGATACGAGCATAGTAAGCAAGCTCAACCTTCTCGCCTGTCTGACCAGACTTCTCAGTTACCATCTCCTCAACAGTGTTGCCTGCCTCGTTCTTAGCTGCCATAAGAGCGTCACGATCAGCTGCATCAGCAGCAACAGCAACCTCCAACATAGCGTTTGCTGAAGCACCGAACTCTACGTTCTGAGCTACGAAGTCAGTCTCGCAAGCAAGGCAAAGGATATAAGCCTTCTGGCCAACGATCTTAGTTACAACAATACCCTCAGTAGCGGTACGGTCTGAACGCTTAGCTACTACGAGCTTACCCTTCTCGCGGATGATATCCTTAGCGCGCTCGAAATCGCCCTCTGCCTCCTGAAGAGCCTTCTTGCAATCCATCATACCTGCGCCGGTCATCTTGCGGAGCTTCATTACATCAGCTGCTTTGATTTCCATATCTGTAAATGTTTTTTTCGGTTAAAATGATTTTAAAAAAACGAGGCGAGCGGACCTATTGTCTACCCGCTCTCGGTAAATGTTTTGTCCCTTAAGACGAGAATAGGATTAAGCCTCCTGGGTTGCAGCAACAACCTCAGCAACAGTAGCCTCCTCAGCATCTACAGCAGCCTTAACTGCCTTCTTGATGCGTGGCTTAGCCTGCTTTGCGCCCTCCTGAGCCTCAGCCTCCTGAGCCTCCTTCTCCTTCTCGAGCTTGCGCTCCTCAGCACCCTCTGCAATAGCACCGCATACTACATCAAGGATAGTAGCGATTGACTTTGCAGCATCGTCATTTGCAGGAATAACGTAATCAATGTCGGTTGGATCACAACAAGTATCTACCATTGCAAATACGGGGATGCCCAAACGCTTAGCCTCCTTAACAGCGTTCTGCTCCTTCTGTACGTCGATAACGAACAAAGCAGCTGGAAGACGGTTAAGGTCAGCGATAGAACCGAGGTTCTTCTCGAGCTTAGCACGCTGACGAGCGATCTGAAGCTTCTCGCGCTTTGAGAAATTGTCATAAGTACCGTCGTTGGTCATCTTGTCGATGGTAGCCATCTTCTTAACGGCCTTACGTATAGTTGGGAAGTTTGTAAGCATACCGCCTGCCCAACGCTCAGTAACGTAAGGCATACCTACGGCTGCTACCTTTTCGGCAACGATCTCCTTAGCCTGCTTCTTAGTTGCTACGAACAATACACGACGACCGCTCTTTACGATCTGCTTAAGTGCAGCAGCTGCCTCGTCGAGCTTGATTGCAGTCTTGTGAAGGTCGATGATGTGGATGCCGTTCTTCTCCATGAAGATATATGGAGCCATTTTAGGGTTCCACTTACGCTTCAAGTGACCGAAGTGTACGCCAGCCTCCAACAAAGTATTAAAATCTGTACGCATTGTTTTTTGTTTTTTTTTGTTTTTTTAACTCTTTAATCAACCTACGAGTAACACCCATTGTGGGTAAGGTTCTCGGAAGTTTAATCGCAATCGGGCAATCGCTGTGGCAGCACACCTATGTCTTATGCCACACTTTGGTGGTCTTGCTCTAACATGCTACGCAACGGTAGCCAAAGAGGTGTAGTCCGCAGGATTTCGCAACCCTGATTGTGCTTTGTTTTGCCGAAAGTAAGTCGGTAAGGATTAACGCTTACTGAACTGGAACTTACGACGTGCGCCTGGCTGACCTGGCTTCTTACGCTCAACCTCACGTGAATCACGCATGAGGAAGCCATTCTTCTTCAATACAGGACGCATCTCTGCATCGATCTGGCAAAGCGCACGAGCGATACCCATACGTGCAGCCTCAGCCTGACCCTTGATACCACCACCTACGAGGTTGATAGTAACGTCGTAGTTCTCCAAAGTGTTAGTAACCATCAAAGGCTGCTTAACCTCATACTGGAGAATGTGCAAGGGGAAGTATACCTCAAGCTCCTTGTGGTTGATTGTAATCTTACCAGTACCTGGCTTCACGAATACGCGAGCAACAGCTGCCTTACGGCGACCTACGGTGTTTACAACTTCCATAATTCTTACTTAATCTCGTTTAACTTAATCTCCTTTGGGTTCTGTGCAGCGTGAGGATGCTCAGCACCTGCATAAACCTTCAAATTCTTCATGATTGCCTCACCAAGGCGGGTCTTTGGCAACATGCCACGTACAGCGTGCTCAACAACGAACTGAGGCTTCTTGTCAGTTGTGAGGAAGTCCTCAGGAGTAGCGAAACGCTGACCACCGGGGAAGCCGGTGTAACGTGTGTAGACCTTATTGGTCATCTTAGCGCCTGTAAGCTTCACCTTATCAGCATTGATTACGATAACATAGTCACCGCAATTAGTGTGTGGGGTGTAGCTTGGCTTGTTCTTGCCGCGGAGGATCTTAGCAACCTGCGAAGCAAGGCGTCCCAAAATCTCGTTCGTAGCGTCAATCACGAACCACTCCTTCTGAGCGTCCTCTGCCTTGACCGAGATTGTCTTGTAGCTTTTTGAATCCACTTTTGTTTACGTTTAATTAATACTTAAAATATTGTAATCCAATACCCGAAAAACTATTTCGGGCTTGCAAAGATATATATTTTTCTAAAGATACAAACATATGGGGGTACTCTTTTTTTTCATTGAAACGTTAATTGCCAATCACTCAACGTGTTAACATATTTTTGAGGGCGTATTTTTATATTATTGGATGTCATTGAAAACCAATAAAACTTATAGTAACTCAAAAAAAAGGGGATGACTAAAAAGTAAATTTGTCATCCCCGTTTTGCCAAGAGTTGAATAAAAAGATGTAGTTTTAGGCCTGCGAAGCCTGAAAAAGCGGAGTTTACTAAGCGTAAATGAGCATTTTAAGGGCGAGCATATTTTGCCGTCAGAAGGCATTAGATACAACGCTCGGCGAATTTCATAGCGATGGGCTGTACTAAAACGTACTGCTCATTGCTATTGATAATTCGTTAGCGGACGTAGATAATGACTTATCACGGCAAAGAACGACAAA
>JAZNQJ010000134.1:0-2890 GCA_045590115.1 Alistipes sp.
CAGCAGGGCTCACGTGCCTTTGTTTGGGATATCACTGCTATGAT
Organism: Alistipes sp.; assembly: GCA_045590115.1. Taxonomy (GTDB): domain Bacteria; phylum Bacteroidota; class Bacteroidia; order Bacteroidales; family Rikenellaceae; genus Alistipes. The sequence goes on from JAZNQJ010000134.1 coordinate 45, forward strand.
GTAGTCGATAGACCAACCATACAACGAATGAAGGTGGCTAAATAGATTAGCCACCTTCATTGTTTTTGCTTGAGAGATCAGAGCTAATTTGCTGCTGCCATGAAATTGGGCTGGATAGGACATACTTGGTGTATTTCCTATTCAGCCCAATGATTGAGAGGCCGCAGATGACCTCTTATCTCAAGAAATTACTTGCGGCGGACAAAACGTAACGAGTCTGGCGTCACCTGCTTGATGATGATGCGCTCATCAAAGGCGTAGCGACGATATAGCTCATCGTTGTAGTAGCGGATAGTCACCATCTCCACATCCTCGCTCTTCTCCACATCGAAACCCTCGACCTCAAGCTCTGAGATAGCAGCATCGATATGCCATGAGGCATCTACCGACATGTAGAGGTCTACAGCCGAGTTATGCACGATATTGGTCTTGATGCGGTGGCTGTCGAAGGTATTAAACACCTTGGCAAACTTCTCCTCAAGCACAAACGAGAGGTCACGAGAGTGTAGCTTGAGAAGCACCTGGTTGCTCTTCTGAATCATTATAGGCTCGTAGACACGCTCCACATCGCCCGTAATCACCGAGCCTGAGGCGTGCTTGTTGCTAAATGGCCGCACATAGAGCGGAATGTTCTTCTGTTGCAGAGGCCTGATGGTCTTGGGGTGGATAATCTGCGCACCGCTATATGCCATCTCGATGGTGTCCATATAGTTTAGGCGCTCGATCTTACGAGCATCGGGGAAGATCTTTGGGTCGGCATTGAGGATGCCATCCACATCCTTCCACACGCTCATCGACTCGGCATCAAGGACGTTGGCAACGATGGCTGCCGAGTAGTCCGAGCCTTCACGACCAAGTGTTGTTGTTGTGCCATCGGGCGCACCTCCGATAAAGCCCTGACCTACGAATACCGAAACAGGACTATCGGCAATCTCACGCTTAAGACGTATGGTTGTAGCCTCAAGGTTGACATTGGCATCCTTATGACGCTGTTCAGTGAGAAATCCTCGACGCATATCTACCCAGCGGTTGGCCACACCATGTCCATTAAGGTAGTTCGAGATGATGGTTGTAGATATCAGCTCGCCAAAGGCAACGATGGTATCGTACCACAGCTCGGCATCAGAACTTCGATAGATGGTGTTGCGCACAATGTTACGTAGCTGGTCGAAGAGCTTATCCACATCCTCAATGGTACGGTCGGCACCCATCAACTCATCGATAATGGTGCGGTGGTATGCATAGCTCTCGTCGATACGCTTCATTGCCGAAGCCTCATCGCCCTGCTGCATAGCGCTGAACACGCCCTCAAGGGCATTTGTGGTCTTGCCCATCGCCGAGACAATGATAAACAGCTCTCTCTCGCCCGATACGATGTCCAATAGATTACGCACGCCGGCGGCATCCTTAACCGACGCACCACCAAACTTATATACTTTCATAACTTTAAAAGTTGTTTGTAAAGACTACTTGCGTGGTATTGCTATGTTCATCAGGCGGTGCATAACAGTCACTGTACGCATGTCGTTGCGAAGTGCGCCCGAACGGAGATACTCATCGTACTCCTTCTTGCCCTGCTCATCAAGAGTCTTACGCCACTCGGCAAACTCCCTCTCTACAACAGTAAACTGCTTGCAGTTCTCTACGACCTCCTGCTTCTTGGCATCATCCAACGAATTATACCACTTGTCAACGCCTCCAGCCGCAGCTATGGCCTTATGGTCAATGGTATTATTGAGCAGCTCAACAACACGTGTTGTAAAGCCCTCTGCCTGCTCGGCAATAGTTGGCTGCTTAGGCTCCTCAGAGCAAGCGATGGCAACAAGAGCCATGAATGCAATAACAAAAAATCTCTTCATCGTTTCCAAATTTAAATAGTGTAATATGTTATCCGAAGAACTGTGTTAACACAGTTTTACTATGTCGCAAAGATAGGAATTTTTCACTATATATAACCACCGTTTCCATAAATTTTACTATCTTCGGCGTCATAATGACGCTCCCTCTACATTATTCTTACGCAACTAATAACCCGTAAAGTGGGGCAAAGTAAATTCTTTTTATTATCTTTGGCATTTGAAACCATTAAACAACTGAATATTATGTTTGAGAACGAAAAGATAATCATTGAACAGGCTTGGGAGAATCGTGAGCTGCTCGCAACTGATGAGGTGCGCAACACCATACGTCGTGTTATCGAGGCTGTGGACAAGGGCGAGCTTCGCTGTGCCGAGCCTATCGACCTTGAGAAGAGCGAGTGGCAGGTAAACGAGTGGGTAAAAAAGGCTGTTATCATGTACTTCCCCATTCAGACTATGCGCACGATGACCGCTGGCGAGCTTGAGTGGTACGACAAGATGGAGCTTAAGCGTGGCTACGAGCAGCTTGGCGTGCGTGTCGTGCCTCACGCTGTGGCTCGCTATGGCGCATATATCGCCCCTGGTGCTATCCTCATGCCTTCGTATGTAAACATAGGAGCATATGTCGACTCAGGCACTATGGTCGATACATGGGCAACAGTAGGCTCATGTGCGCAGATAGGTAAGAACGTACACCTCTCAGGTGGCGTGGGCATCGGCGGCGTGTTGGAGCCTGTGCAGGCAGCTCCTGTAATCATAGAGGATAACTGCTTCATCGGCTCACGCTCAATCGTTGTCGAGGGTGCGCACATCTGTCGTGAGGCGGTACTCGGCTCAAACACCGTAATCACCGGCTCGACACATATCATCGACGTTACAGGCCCCGAGCCTGTGGAGTATAAGGGCTACGTACCACCTCGCTCGGTAGTGGTATCTGGCACTTATAGTAAGAAGTTCCCTGCGGGCGAGTATGGCGTGCAGTGCGCA
>JAZNQJ010000135.1:0-4045 GCA_045590115.1 Alistipes sp.
ACTGGAAGCATCCAGCCCCAACCACCCTCGAGGAACTTCTTCATAAGGGCGAAGTGCATAGGCTCGCCAGCAGGCTCCTCTGTTACGTTCTCTGCAGGAGCAGTTGTCTCGGCAACAGCCTCAGTCTTTGCAGCATCATTTGCGGGAGCCTTCTCAGCCTCCTGAGCATAAGCAGCGCCGAATGAGAGAGCAGCAGCTGCCAAAACCAAAAATAATTTTTTCATAATGTTTTGATTAGTTAAAATTTGTAATTTTTAGTAGTTGTTATCTCTATACTTTTAATTTTTTGGTCTCAGTTTTGCAGTTGTCCGCTCGCTATACTACACACCTATGGCCACCCCAAAGGAGTAGCAAAGCGAGTTTGAAATCCAATATCAATCAATATCTTACGCATCTCGGTTGGTGATTTGAGCCGTTTACCCATGCCTCCAAACGAGATTTTCAGTGCGAAATTTACAAATTATTTTCAAAAAAAACAATCCTTTATAGGGTAAATTCACCACGTAGCGGGCGACGCATCAAATTTAGCGTTTCGGATAATGGCAAATTTTTGCCTAAAACGTACATGAGTTTTGTCACTGCAGCCTCAATAGTCATGTCGTGACCCGACACTACGCCAGCCTCCTGGAGCGCAAGGCCTGTCTCGTAGAGGTGCATCTGCACAGCACCATCCTTACACTGCGACACGTTGACAACGACAATACCTCGCTCCACAGCCTCTTTAACGAGGTCAACAAACCAGCTGCTCGTAGGAGCATTACCTGCGCCATAGGTCTCAAGCACCACGCCACGTGCGCCACTATCGAGCAACATAGCACGGAGTGTTGATGGGCGGATACTTGGGAAGAGCTTCACGATGACCACCTCGTCGGACATATTCTCGCTGATGCGGAACTCATCCGAGAAGTCGGGGGCATAGGGGGCTATACATGGAGTGTTGTATTGGATGTTGACACCTACGTCGGCCAATGGCTGGTAGTTGAACGAGGCGAAAGCGTTGAGTGCCTCAGCGCTAAACTTTGTAGTGCGGTTGCCTCGGAACAATCTGTTCTGGAAGTATAGTGCCACCTCGGGGACAAGTGGCGAGCCATCCTCGTTACGTGCGCCGGCAATCTCGATGGCGGTGATAAGATTTTCACGACCGTCGGTACGTAGAATGCCGATAGGAATCTGGCTACCGGTGAATATCACAGGTTTAGCTAAGTTTTCGAGCATGAAGCTCAGTGCCGATGCCGAGTAGGACATGGTATCTGTGCCATGCAAGATTACAAAGCCGTCGTACTTGCTGTAGTTGTCACGAATAAGACGTGCCATCATCACCCAATTCTCGATCGAGACGTTAGATGAGTCGATAGCGGGCTTGATGCTTATAGCCTCTATGTCTACGTTGAGACGCTTGAGCGATGGGAACTCTTCGTATATTCCACTGAAATCAAACGGTACGAGCGCACCTGTAAGCTCATCCGTCTTCATACCGATAGTGCCACCGGTATATATTATTAGTATTGAAGATCGCTTCATAGCTGAAGGAATAGCGGCCTTAGTGCCGATATATCCTTACAAAGATAGGAATAATTTGCTATCGTTGAAGCCTTTTGGGCAAAAAAATCACTTTGCCACCGATAATTTATGCATAAAGCCCATGCTTAAATCCCGAAAAGTGACTTAGCAGTAGCGGTGGTTATTGTGTCTACCTGCTCGAATGTCAGGCCATGAATATCGGCAATCTTGCGGCATACATGCTCCACGTATGAGGACTCGTTACGCTTGCCACGATGGGGTACAGGGGTGAGGTACGGAGCATCTGTCTCAAGCATGAGTAGCTCGATGGGAAGCTCTGCAACAACCTTGTCAAGCCCTGAGTTCTTGAATGTTACAACGCCGCCAATGCCAAACTTAAACTCGCCAAGACGCTCTAACTTGCGAGCCATCTCTGCGCTATCTGCATAGGCATGAAAGACTCCTCTGAGGCCACGACCTCGATACGTAGCCACAGCATCGAGCATCTCTGCGTATGCCGAGCGGGTGTGTATCACTACAGGTAGGTTATGCTGTATGGCCAACTCAAGCTGAGCATGCAACGCCTCCCGTTGCTCGTGGTAGAAATCCTTGCTCCAATATAGGTCGAGGCCTATCTCGCCTACGCCACATAGTCGTACGGGGCTGCTGTGGAGCAACTTCTCGACCATATCAAGCTCCTGCATCCATTGTGGGTTATCATTGACCGATGTGGGGTGTAGTCCTGCCATGGCGTGGCAACGCTCAGGCTCGGCCTCGGCAAGGGCTATCATGCGTGGTCGGCTCTCGGAGTCTATGTCGGGGAGGATGAGGTGTTCAACGCCTGCGCTCCAGGCACGCTCTAAGGCCTCGCTTCGGTCGGAGTCAAACTCCTCAGCATACATATGTGAGTGGGTATCAATCATTTGTGGCGGGTTGTTACGGTGTTATACAAGCTCATAGCGCTTACCTGGGAGTGTGCGTATCACACCCTTCAGCTCAAGCTCCATGATGGCCATAGATAGCTCGCCAAGGCTTAGCCCTGTGGTGGCGATAAGACGCTCCCACTCTACAGTTGGCGATAGCTTGAAAGCCTCCAATATCGTCTGCTCCGAGGGTGTTAGCTCTATCTGTGGTACTATTTCAACCTCTTCATCATCAGCATTTAGAGATTGAGACTGCCAGCCTAAATCCTCGATAATATCGTTGGCCGTAAGGATTAGTCGTGCCTTGCCCGAGCGTATTAGGTTGTTGCTGCCAAAGGCGTTGCTGTCTGTTGCTCTGCCAGGGAGTGCCATCACCACACGTCCATAGCTGTCGGCCATGTCTGCTGTGGCGAGCGAGCCTCCCGCTGCGGGCGACTCCACAACAAGTGTTCCAGCGCTGAGTGCTGCTATTATGCGGTTGCGGGCGATGAAGAAGTTGCCGTTGAGGTGTGTGGCAGAGTGTAGCTCCGAGACCAAAGCGCCTCCCGAACGAAGTATCTCGTCGGCCAATGCTCGGTGTGCTGCGGGGGCTACGTTGGGGAGTATGCTTGGCACAACTGCGATGGTTGGTATCTTCGCAGCCAAGGCAGCACGATGTGCCGCAGCGTCGATACCATAGGCCAAACCACTCACGATACATAGGTCGGAGACACTCTCGGCGAGCGACTCCACGATATAGTGACACGAGTGTATGCCTGCCGCTGAGGCATCACGAGTACCCACAACCGATAGCGTGCGCATGCTAAGAGCCTCTACGTTGCCCTGAACGAAGAGTACATGGGGACGGTCAGAGGCCTGACGCAGCGACTCGGGGTATTCGGGGTCGGTAGCCGATATTATTCGTATGTTATGTTTGCGACAATACTCCACCTCACGCTCTGCCGCTGCCATGCTCTTGCCTGAGAGTATGCGCTCGGCAAGCTCCTCACGAAGGCCTATGCTGCGCATAATCTCGCCCTTGTCGGCAGCAAAAAGCTCCTCTGCTGAGCCGAAATGGTCAACTAAGGCTGCTGCACTACGTGAGCCTATGCCTTGTGTGAAGAGTAGTGCTAAGTCCTCGATTGTCATGGTGTTACTTGTCCTAAGAAGCGCACATCATGCTCCATGCGCTTAAGTTTGCGAATCTGGAAGAATAGCAGTGTGCCTGCCACAACGATAGCACACGAGTCGGCAATGGGCATCGAGGCCCATGCACCCATTGCGCCATACTCTTTGGGGAGTATGAGAAGCATAGGTAGTAGGAACAGTAGCTGACGTGTCGCTGAGAGGAACATCGCCAATGGCGCACGTCCGATATATTGGAAGAAGCTACCAGCAACAATCTGGAAACCCACGAATGGGAATACCAACATGGCTATACCAAGTCCCTGAGCCACAACCTCTACCATGGCTTTGTCAGTAACGCTGCGTGATGAGTCCACAAAGGCTGCTGCCACCTCATGGGGGAAGAAGAAGCCTATCAAAAAGGCGATGGTGGTCACCACTGTAGCGCATATTATCGTATACTTAAGGGTGGTAATCACTCGCCCATACTGCTTTGCACCGTAGTTATATCCCACGAT
>JAZNQJ010000136.1:0-4509 GCA_045590115.1 Alistipes sp.
GTATGTCCTATCCAGCCCAATTTCATGTCGAGACCACATCTGCAGCCTTCTAATCAAAAATTGGGTTGTGATTTTTTAAGACCATTAGGACCATTAGGACCATTAGGACCATTACGAGGTCGGGTATCTGCGTTGTACGCAACCATTTTAATTATCCTAATTCTCTTTTACGCCAGCGAGTCGTCGTACCATATAATATAAGCAAGACCGACTAAAATCACTTTTAGTCGGTCCCCCCTTTACAATCAGTCAAATGTGTACTATCGTCGCTGGCGGCGCTGCTCACGATTGAGTGTCTCCTGCTGCTGGCGCAAGGCCTCCTCGTAGCGCTCCTGGAAGCGTGACTTCTTCTTAGGCTTATGTGCGAGTAGCTTAGCACGTACCTTCTCATCATCTACCGAGCGGCGGATAACAAACATGATAAGCATGGTAAACATCTGCGATAGGAAGTAGTAGTAGCACAAGCCCGATGAGTAGCTGTTCATGAAGCAGAGCATCATCAGTGGCATGAAGTATACCATCATAAACTTCATCATACCTGCACCTGGCTGACCTGCTGTGGTGGCTGCCTGCTGCTTATAGCTAACAAACGAGTAGCCAAACAGTGCTGCAGCCATGAGCAGTGCAAACAAGCTCACGTGGTCGCCATAGAATGGGATGTTGAATGGTAGCTGAAGCACGCTATCGTACGATGATAGGTCGTTAGCCCAAAGGAAGCCCTCGCCACGAAGCTCGATACTTGCAGGGAAGAAGCGGAACATAGCCCATAGGATAGGCATCTGGATGAGCAGAGGTAGACAGCCACCCATAGGGCTGACACCAGCCTTCTGGTATAGCTCCATCATCGCCTGCTGCTTCTTCATAGCGTCGTCAGGGTTAGGATACTTCTGGTTGATAGCCTCCATCTCAGGGCGTATAGCACGCATCTTGGCTGTCGACATATAGCTCTTATAGGTCAATGGCAGGATTACGAGCTTAACAAGGATGGTAAGTATCAAGATGATAAGACCGAAGCCCAAGCCCTTGTCGCTGAGCCATTGGAAAATAGGCACAGTACCGTAGCGGTTTACCCAGCCGATAAGCCAGCCACCCAGAGGGATAATCTCGTCGATATTGGCATCCTCGCCATTGAACTCCACATCCTCCATTACGGCAAGGTCGTTAGGACCATAGTAGAAGGCGTAGTTATAAACGCTCTTGTCGGCCTGCAAAGGTAGGTTGATTGTCGAGCGGAAGTCCTTCATAAAGTCGGCACCCTCCTTGGTAGAGTTCTTGAACTCTGCAGTAGCCGAGAGACCTCCCTCGCTGATAAATGCCGAGGTGAAGTACTGCTGCTTAAAGGCTATCCAGCTGAAGTTCTCGAGTGTCTCCTTCTCGCCCGATGCGCTAAGCTCCTCAAGGTCGCCATCCTCGAAATAGAGGATATTGGTAGCTATGTTCTCGTTCTGGTAGCTGCGCTCGTTCTTGTTTGAGCGGCTATTCCATGTAAGCTGCAACGACTCCTTGCTTGCAAGGTGCTGGGCGATGCCATGCTGCTCAATGCTGAAGTCGATGACATAGTCACGACTTGGGTTGCCTGTGCGGTAGATGCGATAGATGTAGCTAAGCGTAGCGTTGTCCGAGAGTGTGAGCGTCATGCGCACAACGTCAGAGAGTTCCTCCTTAGACTCTTCGATGTTGAAAACAAACTCATCGCTAAGGAATGTGCTATTGTCGTTTGTAGACTTTAGCTCAACGCCAAATACCTCATATGCAGGCTGCTTAAGCTCCACCTGTTCGGTGCGCTCCTCGTCGGCATAGCGTGTGTAACGCTCATCACGCAGGGTTACGTTGGTAATCTTACCTCCCTTAGTTGAGAAGTCTACCTTGATAAAATCATTCTCTACGGTAAGGCTCTTAGGCTCGGCAGTACGTGCAGCACGTAGCTGTGGACCAAACTTATACAACTCGGCATTCTCGACCTTTACACGCTCAATAGAGTCACGTACTCGGCGCTCCTCATCGCTAAGCTTAAGCTCAGCCTCACGCTGGGCTGCCTGCTGTGCCTTGAGGGCTTGCTCCATCTCAATCTGGCCCTTTTTCCACTCGTTATACTCGGCAGCCTTATGGCTCTCGTAGAACGAGAAACCAACAAATACGGCCACCATCAACACAAGGCCAATAATCGTCTTTTTATCCATTAAAATCTTCTATTTATTGTTTTTAAGTTACGTCGTAAATAATGAGCAGTGGCCACTACTTATTGTTCTCATCACGATATTTGAGTGCCTCCTGAACAAAACGCACGAACAATGGATGAGGATTTGCAGCTGTAGAGTGGTACTCTGGGTGATACTGAGTACCCACAAACCAGCGATGCTCAGGAATCTCGACAACCTCCACAAGGCCTGTGTCGGGGTTGAGACCTGCTGCCTTCATGCCTGCAGCCTCGAAGTCAGCGAGGAATGTGCTGTTGAACTCATAGCGGTGGCGGTGACGCTCAACGATAGACTGTGTGCCATAGGCCTCAGCAACACGTGAACCCTTAGCCAACTGACATGGGTAACCGCCCAGACGCATAGTACCACCCTTGGCAGTAACCTTCTTCTGCTCCTCCATAAGGTCGATAACTGCATGCTTTGTCTGTGCCATCTCGCTTGAGTTAGCATCAGCCCAGCCAAGGACATTACGTGCAAACTCGATTACGGCGCACTGCATACCCAAGCAGATACCGAAGAATGGTATGTCACGCTCACGGGCATAGCGTACTGCAACAAGCTTACCCTCGATACCACGATTACCGAAGCCTGGGGCTACCATAATTGCCGACATCTTGCCAAGTGTATCCTCTACGTTATCCGTAGTGAGATGCTCCGAGTTAATGTAGTGGAGCTTAACCTTAACCTCGTTAACGGCACCAGCGTGGATAAATGACTCGCTGATAGATTTATAGGCATCAGGCAGCTCGGTATACTTACCCACAAGGGCGATATCTACCACGCTCTTAGGATTCTTGATGCGCTCCACAAATGCCTTCCACTCCGACATGTCTGGCTCCTGGTTTGACTCCAAGCCCAGCTTCTCGAGCAATACGCCATCGAGGTTTTGCTCGTGCATGCGTAGCGGTACCTCGTAGATTGTAGGCACGTCGATAGACTGCACTACAGCCTCAGGTGTTACGTTGCAGAATAGGGCTACCTTGCGGCGAATCTCCTGGCTGAGGTCATGCTCCGAGCGGAGTACTAAGATATCGGGCTGAAGACCATACGACAAAAGCTCCTTTACGGAGTGCTGTGTAGGCTTGGTCTTAAGCTCGCCTGAAGCAGCCATGTATGGGATGAGTGTGAGGTGTACGAGTACGGTGTTCTGATAGCCGAGCTGGTAGCGTAGCTGACGTACCGACTCGATGAATGGCAACGACTCGATGTCACCCACAGTACCACCAATCTCAGTGATGATAACGTCGTACTTCTTGGTTGCGCCAAGCAGCTGCACACGACGCTTGATCTCATCGGTGATGTGAGGGATAACCTGTACGGTCTTGCCTAAGAACTCGCCACTGCGCTCCTTGTCAATAACGCATTGGTAGATCTTACCTGTGGTTACGTTGTTGTTCTTTGTGGTCTGAATCGATGTGAAACGCTCATAGTGACCAAGGTCAAGGTCGGTCTCGGTACCATCCTCGGTTACGTAGCACTCGCCATGCTCATAGGGGTTGAGCGTACCTGGGTCGACGTTGATATATGGGTCGAGCTTCTGGATGGTCACTGAGTAGCCACGTGCCTGAAGAAGACGTGCCACAGAGGCCGAGATAATACCTTTACCAAGTGATGAGGCAACGCCTCCGGTAACGAATATGTACTTTGGTTTCGCAAGTTTCATGGTATCTATGTTTTTATTTTTTTACGTTGGGTTATAGGCCGATTGTACTTTTCGGTGGGGTAGTGAGCTACTCATTAGCTGCCTCCTCAGCATCGATAAGCTTAATCTTCTCGATGGTCTCAGCCATGTCACGCTTAGCACGCTCAATCTTCTCACGTACGTCGGCGATGAGAGCCTCAGCATTCTTAGACTTCGAGAAGAAGCCGATGTTGTTCTCCAATAGGGCGATGTCCTGCTCCATCTGACGCACCTTGTTGAAGAGCTTCTCACGCTCCGAACGTAGCTGGTTGCCACCCTTCATGCCCGCAACACGCTCCTTGAAGCGGTTCATCGAACGGTCACGCTCTGATGAGCGGAGGGTTGCAAACATGGCATCTACAACTGCCTTATACTCCTTCTGCAGAGCATCCTTCTGCTTGATAGGCACAAAACCAATCTGACTCCAGCGACGCTGGAACTCCTTGATGGCCTCAAAACCACCAGCCTTGATGTCTGCCTCCTTCATCTCGGCAAGCAGAGCCTGCTTGAGCTTGAGGTTCTCGACATACTCAGAGTCTACCGATGAAAAGTGTGCCGACTTACGCTCAAAGAATTTGTCGCATGCAGCACGGAAGCGCTTCCACACAACATCAGAGTGGCGACGTGCCA
>JAZNQJ010000137.1:0-8447 GCA_045590115.1 Alistipes sp.
TGGTAGGCTCATCGAGAAGTAGCACGTCGGGCTGCTGAAGGAGTAGGCGGCAGAGTGCTACACGACGACGCTCACCTCCCGATAGTACATTTACAGGCTGATCGCCATCGGGACAACGTAGCGCATCCATAGCACGCTCCAAAACGCTGTCAAGCTCCCAACCGTTCACCTGGTCAATCTTCTCATAAAGCTCGCCCTGGCGCTCTATGAGGCGTGCCATCTCATCGTCAGACATTGGCTCACAAAGCTTCATGTTGATATCCTCGTACTCCTTGAGGAGTGCTACGGTTGATGCTGCACCCTCCTCTACAATCTCCTTTACGGTCTTTGTAGGGTCGAGCTGAGGCTCCTGCTCAAGGTAACCTACGGTGTAGCCTGGTGAAAATACCACCTCGCCTTGATAACTCTTGTCGATTCCTGCGATAATCTTCATCAGCGTAGACTTACCTGAACCGTTAAGACCGATGATACCGATCTTTGCGCCGTAGAAGAATGATAGGTAGATGTTGTTCAAGATTTTCTTGTTGTTATTGAGAACTTTGCTCACACCAACCATCGAAAATATAATTTTCTCGTCTGCCATATATGTATATTGTTTTTTATGTTTTTCGTTTAGTTGGCAAATATACGCAAAACATTCGACATATGGAAATATTTCCATAAATTGTTGCTATGGCCTGAGATTTGCTTTGAGGTTTGGTGTCTAACAATATCACAATCACTATGAAAAATTCACTTAGAGGAACACTCACTGAAGAGAACTTGCTCAAGGCATTTGCGGGCGAGAGCCAAGCACGTAACCGCTACACCTACTTTGCATCACAAGCCAAGAAGGATGGCTACGAACAGATAGCCGGAATATTCGCTACCACAGCCGACCAAGAGATGGAGCATGCAAAGCGATTCTTCAAATATCTTGAGGGCGGAATGGCAACAATACACAACGCCACATATCCTGCAGGTATCATTGGCAAAACGGAGCAAAATCTGCTGGCTGCTGCTGAGGGCGAACACGAGGAGTGGGAGGTGTTATACTCATCGTTTGCCGAGACTGCACATGCCGAAGGATTTCAGAAGGTTGCGCTAACTTTCAAACATGTGGCTGAGGTGGAAAAAGAGCATGAGCGCCGCTATCTTAAGCTGCTTAGTCGCATTACCGATGGTGACTTCTTCCGTCGGGATGGCGAGATAGTATGGCAGTGTCGCAACTGCGGATATATCGTGAAGGCCCGACAAGCTCCTAAGCTATGTCCTTCGTGCGAGCATGAGCAGAGATACTTTGAGCCTATGGCGGACAATTATTAACTTAAATGGCAGGTGTTTACCTGCCATTAGTTTTATTCTTGGTTGAAGTAATCGTAGACTATCTTTGCTTTGCTCTGACCTACACACTCGGTAAGCTCCTCGAGCGAGGCTCGGCGGATGCCCGCAAGACTTCGGAACTTGCGTAACAAAGCCTCACGACTCTTCTGTCCTATGCCCTTGATATCATCAAGCTCACTCTGCACCATAGATATGCTACGCTTCTTACGATGGAACGTGATACCGAAGCGGTGTGCCTCATCACGAATATGACATACTACTTTAAGTGGCTCGCCCATACGTGTTAGGTAGTAGGGCATTGGGTCATTGGGGTAGAATATCTCTTCGATACGTTTTGCAAGGCCCACGATAGGTACTCGCTTCTCGATGCCGAGCTGCTTGAGTATGCCGTAGGCACTTGATAACTGTCCCTTGCCACCATCCACAATTATTAGGTCGGGAAGCTCTGCACCCTCGCTCAGTAGTCGAGAGTAGCGTCGGTAGATAATCTCTCGCATCGAGGCAAAATCATCGGGCCCCTCCACTGTCTTGATGTTGAAGTGGCGATACTCCTTGCGTGAGGGCTTGCCATCACGAAATACTACGCACGAGGCTACGGGATTAGTACCCTGAAGGTTAGAGTTGTCGAAACACTCAATATGTCGTGGTTGATGCTCAAGATGCAGCTCTTTTCGCATAGCCTCCATTAGACGGTCTGTGTGGCGCTCAGGGTTCTTAATCTCAAGATTTTTCATTAGCTCTGCACGATAGATGCGTGCCGAGCGGCGTGAAAACTCTATGAGGTTAAACTTGTCGCCACGCTTGGGTACTGTTATGGTCACACCATCAAATATTGGTGCGGCGGCTGGTATACACTCGGTAATTATCTCACGAGCTAATGAGCCTGTGATGCTGTCGACAATCTGCTGAATGGCATGTGAGAGAAGCTCCTCTTGCGTTGCATCTACACCCGTTGTGAGTCGTACGGTCTGCACAGCAGTAATTGAGCCATGCTCGATACGTAGGTAGTTGCAGTATGCAATATCCTCATCATTGAGAAGTGTAAACACATCGCAACTCTCAATTTTAGAGCTGACAACTACCGACTTCGATTGATACTTATCCAAAGACTGAAGGCTCTGCTTGTAACGCTCAGCACGCTCGAATCGTAGCTCCTCAGCCTCGTGCATCATCTCATCGGTAAGCCATTGACGCACTGGACGTAGATCGCCTTTGAGTATTGAGCGTGCTAACTCTATGTGCTTGCCATACTCCTCCTCGCTTTCTGCTCCGATACATGCACCTTTGCAGTTGCCTAAATGGTACTGCAGACACACCGAGTGTTTGCCTGATGCAATACTTTGGTTGGTTAGTGATAACTTACAAGTACGCAATGGTATAACATCGCGTATAAACTCAAGTATGGAGCGTTGTGTACTAATCGAACCGTAGGGGCCATAATACTCCGAGCCATCTCGACGCAGCTCACGTGTTGACTCGATGCGTGGGAATGGCTCTCGGCGAATGACAATCCAAGGGTAGGTCTTATCATCCTTAAGCAGGATGTTGTAGCGTGGTTGTAGCTTCTTGATAAGTGAGTTTTCAAGCAGTAGTGCATCTTGTTCACTGTCGACCACTATATGGCGAATGTCGACAATCTGCTTGACCATGACACGTAGCTTTGCAGAGTGATCACGATTCTCAACAAAGTAGGATGATACACGCTTTCGCAGCGACTTAGCCTTGCCTACATATATGATAACACCTCGGCTATCAACAAATTGATAGACGCCAGGCGATAGTGGTAGTGCCGATACAAGTGCTTTTATATGCTCCCTTATTGTTGAGTTCATGTAGCAAAGATACAACTTTTTTCAAAAAATATGCTCTAATATTTGGTGGTTTAAAAATTATCACTACCTTTGCAGTGTATTACTTAACTAATACACCATTAACTATTAAATATACATCATAAATATAATAAGGTATGATTACGACATCTTCACTCTCGTTTGGCTACAACTCATCTCAGCAGGTGCTAAACAACATCACGCTTAGTATGAAACGTGGCCACATTCATGGCCTACTCGGCTGTAATGGTATAGGCAAAACCACACTATTAAAACTCATTTGTGGTATTATGCGCCCTCGAAGTGGCGAGGTGCGTGTTGATAATATCGACCCAATGGAGCGTCGCAAAGAGACTCTCAGTGAGATGATTATTATCCCTGAGGAGTTTGATCTGCCCAATATCTCGCTCGAAAACTATGCCAGGGTAACTGCTCCGTTCTATCCTCGATTTAATCGTGGTCAGATGTTGGGCTATTGTCAGGAGTTGGGTGTTAACCCATCTGTAAGACTGCACTCAATGTCGATGGGTCAGCGTAAGAAGGCATATATTGCCTTTGCGCTTGCTTGTAATGTATCGATGCTTTTGTTGGATGAGCCTACAAATGGCCTTGATATCCCTTCTAAGAGTGTCTTCCGTCGCTTGTTGGCAGGTTATGTAGATGAGAGCCGTTTGGTGGTAATATCTACCCATCAGGTTGCTGACATCGAACAGTTGTTGGATAATATTGTAATTCTCAATGAGCAGGGCGTGATGCTTAATGCAACTACATCTGAGATATGTGAGAAGCTGAAGTTTGGTCGTGCTACGGAGGATGATAAGGTACTCTATTCGGAGCGAACAATTCAGGGCGATATGGCTGTTTCGCTCAACGAATCGGGTGAGGATACGTCGCTAAGTATTGAGCTGTTGTTTAATGCTACGGTGGCAAACCCACACGCTATTGCAGCAATATTTAATCAGAAATAGCTATGAAAAATTTTGCATTAAGTAGTGTGGCGCAGTATGCTCGCTATCACTATACTACTCAGTATAAGCTATACCTAACTTTAGTTCTTCAGATGTTATTAATTCCACTATTTTTCGGAATTATAACTCGTGATGCTGAGTCGGCATATTCAATGTCTATCGTACTATACATCTTCGGTAGTTTTGGTCTTACACGTATCATGGTTTATCCGATGCGTGAGCGTGGTACGAAGATTATGGAGATGACAGTTCCAGTGTCGAGCGGCGAGCGTATGGGATTTATGCTCATGAATACACTTGTATTATATCCCTTAGTCGCTTTCATTATGGCTATTTTGGCAGTTACGCTCAGTTTGCCCTTTAATCATGGCGAGTTTGATTTGCTTGGTCAGATTAGAGAGATGGCGTTGGATAACTACTTCTTCTGGGGTACATATATCTTCATTCAGATACTCCTGTCAGGCTCTTTGATTATCAATCTGCTTGCACGACGCAACCTTGCAATAAGCTATCTGATATCGTTTGTTATCATTGTTGCGTTTGCGGTGCTGGTTATCCGACTTGGTCTTGAGGCTCTTGTCCGTTTTGAGGACAACCTTGCGAATATCGAGTTTGTATACGTTCCAGAGTGGGTGGGTATTCTGATCTACGCTCTTATTCCTACGTTGATGTATGGCATATGCTACTTGTTGTTGCGCAAACGTCAGATAAAATGGTAGTTATGGGCGGTTATATAAATAATGTGTTAAGCCTCTTTTGTAAGCACTATGTCGAGAATTGGCCTAAGTATTTGGGTGCAGCGCTACTTGCGTTTGTGATGCCAATTGTATTTGCATACATGTCAGATGAGGCGACGGCTGCTGTTACTGCCGGATCCAGATTGATAATTGTCTATATTGCATATGTGATATACATATCTATCAGAGAGTTGCGTAATCGCTATACCTACATTATGGCAACTACGTTGCCTGTGACGACGGCAGAGCGCTATGGCTTTATTCTGCTTAACTCTACGGTGGTGCTGTTTGCATGGTACGTGGTGTGTTTGATTGTCGCTGTTAAACTCTCTCTTACACTCTTTCCTGTGAATGAGGATTTCATGTGGGTGTTGGAGAAGGAGCATCTCTTGGCTAACATCAACTATATTATTGGTTTGATTGGTACTCATGCAGGTTTGCTTATGGTTAATCTCGTTCCGACCAAGCGACTTGTAGTCAACTATTTCGTAGCTTTGCTGATTGTTGTGGCATACCAGTGGATGCTCTCGAAATATGTCGATGTGGTTGATAGGGAGAGCTTCAAGCTATGGTCAAATATCGTTTTAACGCTCGTGTCGTGGACAGTGGGTTATTTCTTAGTTCGTAAATATCAATACAAAGGATAGTCGTATGATGCAGTTTTCGGATGACAAGCCTATATGGCGACAGATATATGAACTTATAGCCATGCGAATACTCTCGGGCGAGTGGCGCGAGGAGGAGCGTATCGTGTCGGTGCGTGAGTTGGCGCAGGAGGTGGGTGTAAACCCAAATACCGTTATGCGTAGCTACGAGCGATTGGAGGCCGATGGTATTATCTTCAACCGTCGAGGCATTGGCTTCTATGTTAGTTCAGGTGCGGTGCCTCATATTCGTGATATTGAGCGAAGTAAGTTTATTGAGGAGGAGCTTCCAAAGCTCGTTGAGCGACTTGAACTACTCGGTCTCAAAATCGAGGTTCACGAGTAGGGCATAGTAGAACATTTTTTATCGAGGTGGGCAAGCCGTTTGGGTGGTTTGTCCTCCTCGTTTGTTATCTATGCGTAGGGTATTATGTGCTAAACCGCAAAAAAAGAGGTGTGAGGCTTGTGATTAATGCCAAAAAATATTATCTTTACACGCTTATAAAATGTTTTGAACTATGAGAACAGGCGAAATACAGACGCTCACAGTGGAGCGAATATCGGACTATGGCCTATATCTTGGCGATGGCGAGGGTGGCGAAGTGTTGCTTCCTAACCGCTTTACACGTCTCGATATGAAACCTGGTGATGAGGTTAGTGTCTTTGTATATCACGACTCCGAGGATCGTTTGGTGGCATCTACTGAAACACCGCTTATCAAGGTGGGTGAGGTGGCTGCACTTAAGGTTGTGGATAAGAGCATTCATGGCGCATTCCTCGATTGGGGACTCTCGGGCAAGCATCTTTTCCTGCCTAACCGCAATCAGCAGGGCGCTGTAATAGCGGGCAGCAAGACGGTTGTCTATATGTATGTTGATGACCGCACAGGACGTTGTGTGGCAACAAACAAGATTAAGCCATTCATTAAGAATGAGGAGCCGTTGACTGTTGCCGTAGGCGATGAGGTGGATATTCTTGTAGCCTTTGAGACACCTATTGGATATCGTGTGGTCATTGATAACCGCCATTGGGGTATGATTTATAAGAATCAGCTCTTCCGCCCAATACACATTGGTGATAGGTCACGTGGTTGGGTGCGCAAGATTACCGAGGATATGCGTATCGACGTGAGCCTTCAGCAGACAGGCCTTGCCGAGGTGGAGACATCGGTAGTAAAGCTTGAGGCGTTGCTTAAGGAGAAGGGTGGTGTGCTGCCTATCAATGACAAGAGTGACCCTCAGGATGTTGCACGCCTTACGGGCATGAGTAAGAAGGTCTTTAAGCGAGCATTGGGTATGTTGCTTAAGGCTGGCAAGGTGGAGCAGACCGAGTTGGGTATTAAGGCTAAAAAGTAGTGTATGGTGCGAGGTACAGCAGAGCGAGTATCGCAGGAGGTGACAGATAACTTTGTCTATCAGCGTTCACGCCTTGCCTATGTCGAGGCAGCAAAGCGTGTGTCGGGACGTGTGCTTGAGATTGGCACAGGCTCTGGCTACGGCATATCTATTATTGCTCCTGCTGTAACCGAGTTTGTTACTGTCGATAAGTATCGCTCTAAGGCTACCGAGTCGCTACCTGCAAATGTCACGTTCCGAGAGGCTAAGGTGCCACCTCTTCCATTCGAGGATGAGTCATTTGACTATGTGGTATCGTTTCAGGTTATTGAGCATATACCTAACGATAAACGTTTTGTTGATGAGATACATCGTGTACTCCGTCCTGGTGGAAAGTTTATCGTAAGCACTCCAAATAAGCCATTGTCGCTTACGCGCAACCCCTGGCATGTTCGTGAGTATCGCCCTGAGCAGTTGCGTACATTGCTCTCGTCGTTTAGCTCGGTAGAGGAGCTTGGCGTGGTGGGTAACGAGCGTGTTTGGGAGTATTATCGCCGTAATGCCGAGTCGGTGCGTCGTATCATGCGATTCGACGTACTGCGCATGCAGTGGTGGTTGCCACGATGGATTTTGCAGATACCATACGATATCCTTAATCGTATGAATCGCCGTAATCTTCATGCTCAAAACCAGGAGCTTACGGAGTTAATACGCATGGAGGACTACGCTCTGCAACATGTTGATGACAGATGTTTTGACCTATTTTATATTGCCACTAAGTGATTATGATACAGCGAATAGCCATAGTTCAACGCAATATTATATGGAGCGATATCGATGCCAACTTAATAGCTTTAGAGCATATGTTGGCTGATATCAAGGCCGATGTCGTGGTACTTAGCGAGATGTTTCAAACAGGCTTTGTGACTGATCCTCATGAGGCGGTAGATGGTGGACTTACGCTACGCTGGATGTGTCGCATGGCTAAGCAGTTGGACTCTGCTATGGTTGGCTCGGTAGCTGTGGAGGTTGATGGCGAGTATCGCAATAGAATGTACTTCGTGAAGCCCACAGGCGACTATGAATACTACGATAAACGCCATCTATTCACCATAGGTGGCGAGGCTAAACATTATACAGCTGGCGCAGAACGTAAGGTTGTTGAGTGGCGAGGCGTAAGATATCTGCTTGAGGTTTGCTACGACCTTCGCTTCCCTGTGTGGAGTCGTCAGCGTGGCGACTATGATGCAATTATTTACTCGGCACTCTGGCCAAAGCCCCGTCGTGAGGTGTGGTCGATATTGCTCCGAGCAAGAGCTATCGAAAATCAGGCCTATGTTATCGGTGTAAATCGCATGGGCAGTGAGCCAAAGTTAGAGTATTCGGGCGATTCGGTCGTTGTTGACTATCGAGGACGTGCGATTGCGGAGTGTGATGATAAAGAGTGCGTGGCTTATGCAGAACTTGATATAGATGCTCTTAATAGCTTTAAGCTCAAGTTTAACGTGGCTGCAGATGCCGACAAGTTTACTATTGAATAAACCTAAACAATATGAGTTGGAACGAAATAATACTGTTGCTCGCTTCGGGAGTTTTGGTGGGTATAATCAAT
>JAZNQJ010000138.1:0-10268 GCA_045590115.1 Alistipes sp.
GAATATATTTATATCTGCTTGGTCTATTTGGTGTTAAAATGGCCAAAAAGATAAGACCCTCATAGCCCATATTTAGAGCATTGTCTGAGGGTCTTATGCCACTTTGCGAGTCGATGATTTTCTTACATTTTGCACTTGAAGATATCCGTTAGGTAACTGTCCAAAAATAGCAGTTCGTGGTCTTGCTGTGCGACATCGTTCAGGAGTAATTCCTCCTCGCTGTAGAGTTTTAGTGTACGATTGTCAAGTTCACCCATAGGCACAATGTTTAGATGTTTGCTACACCTATAACGAGTCTATGTGTGGTTTATTGTGCGAAATGTTAGCTAAGTACAATATTTTTATCCTTGATCATCTTACGTAGGTTGATAAGCGCATAACGCATACGTCCGAGTGCAGTGTTGATGCTCACGTCGGTCTCATCGGCAATCTCCTGGAACGATAGCTTCGAGAAGTAGCGCAAGCGTACCACCTCCTGCTGCTCCTCAGGCAGAGCATCTATGAGGTTGCGTATTGTCTGCTCTATCTCGCTGTGTACCAGCTCATCTTCAGCGTTAGGCTCCGATAGACGCAAGCTGCCAATCATGTCGTAGCCCGCCTCTGCCTCGTTTACCTGACGGCTTGCCTTCTCACGACGGAAGTAGTCGAGGACTCTGTTGTGAGCAATACGCAACACCCATGATAGGAACTTTCCCGAATCGGTGTAGCGCCCCTCATCAATGACCCTTACGGCCTTAATAAATGTCTCCTGGAAAATATCGTCGGCAACGTCGTCGTTACGCACCATCATGCCGATATAACTACGCACACGCTGACTGTGGCGCTCGATAAGTTCAGATATAGCACTCCTATCTCCCGAAAGGTAGTTATTAAGCAATGCACGATCGCTCAATACATTCACATTCGCGTTCATACTCTCAATATTTTAAGTTAGTTCAAGAGCAGAAATCTAATCGATAGGCGTACAGTTTTTTAGTTAATAATTGTTGTTTTCGATTGCAAGATACAAATAATTTCATAAACTGCAAAATTGTGCATTGTTCCGCCAATTTACTCATATATCTAAATTTTAGCCCATATTTATGGCAAATGTCGTGCCAATCAATAAGTTATAGAACTTAAATTTTAGTTGTATAAGGTTTGAGCTTATCGGCGAAACGACAAAATGTGGCGGTGAAATGACATGCAAAAAAGCAGTGAAAAGCGACTGAAAAAGAGTCTGCCGAAAGCATATAACATATTTACTAATTTATAGAACATACCTATTTTCTACTCTATGCACAGCAATGAGGATGCCTCCTGCCGAGAGCTTGCCCGAGCTGGTGCGTGATGAGGGCAAGTCGTATAGGCAGATTGCCGAAGAACTCGGATACAAGAGCGTATCTTCCGTACACGACTTATTGAATAAGTAAAGTGTTCGTTCGTTTTCCCTATAAAAAAGAACGAACGAACACTCTCTATCCCTTAACAAGGGGTTATTCTCAAAATAGATAGGTGGGGTATAGTGATAACCACACTTATCAAGGCGGTTACACTTACCTACCTTATCATTGATATACATATTATTATTATGAGTATCAATATAACGAGTAAACACATGTTTACGACCACACTGTGGGCATACGTGACGTGTAGCACGACCACGATACTTCTCAAGTTGATATCTATAATTATTATTAATATTGATAGTTTTTTTATTGATAGTATGTTCGTTCGTTCTTTTTCATAGGGAAAACGAACGAACGAACACCGAACACCCTCCGCAGCCTAAGCCTCAGGGCATCGGTGGTGTGGTGCTGGAGGGGGGGTAATATAAGTTAGGAGGTGACTAAAAAGTTAATTAGCCACCTCCACTTTTTATTCAGTCTCATTACCCCTCCCTGTTGGATTAAACCGACTCCTTGAGAGCCTCACGAAGCTTTGCAGGGAAGTTACTCTTGATATCACGCTCCATAGAGAGGATCATGCTGCATATGGCACGTGATGACGAGCTGCCATGGCCAATCATCACAGGAGCATTCACGCCCATCACCTGGAGGCCACCAACGCTCTCGGCATTCATCGCATCCCAGAAGTCGTTCTGGAAGTAGAGCTTAGGTACGATACGGCCGAGAAGTGGTCGTAGGAAGTTCTTAATACGTGGCTTACCACCGCCCAAGCGGAAGTTGATGCGGTATAGTGCCTCCGCCATCTTGAGCAGGCTATTACCCACAAAGGCATCGGCAACAACAACATCGCCAATCTTCCCGGTGAATATGTACGATGACTCGACATTGCCCACAAAGTTATAGCGTCCATCTGCCTTCATAAGGTCGTATGTAGCCTTAGCCTGGGCATTACCCTTGCCCTCCTCCTCGCCGATGTTGAGCAGCGCCACACGAGGGTTCTCCATTCCGAGTGCCGACTTAGCATAGATAGATCCGAGCAGACCATACTGAGCCAATACCTCAGGTTTAGCATCTACGTTGAGACCTACGTCCATGAGTATGGCACGCTGGATGCCCTTCTCGGCAGATACTGTAGGTATGAGAGTAGCGAGTACGGGACGTATAACGCCCTCCACAGGCTTGATAACCTGCATTGAACCAACCATCATGGCGCCTGTTGAGCCAGCACTTGCAAAGCCGTCGATCTTACCCTCGGCGAGGTGACGGAAGCCTACGGTGATGCTTGAGTCTTTCTTCGTTACGAAGGCCTTTGCTGGGTGGTCGCCCATCTCGATAATCTCTGTTGTAGGTACGATGTCGAAGTTTGATGCGGGGCATCCATGCTTCTCAAGTAGCTCTGTGATACGCTTCTGGTCGCCAAAAAGCACTATGCGGCTATCCTTAGCGATATGTTGTAGCGATAATATTGCGCCCTCGATTGCAACTTCGGGAGCAAAGTCACCACCCATGGCGTCGATACCTATCTTAATCATAATCTCTTGGTGTTGGGTTTAGAAAAAACAAAAAAGGCACTACCACTTTCGCGGTTGTGCCCTTTGTTGGTTTTGAAGACTATTCAGCAGCCTTCTTCTCGATTGCGAGCTTACCGCGATAGAAGCCACACTCAGGGCATACGCGGTGGTAAAGTACTGCTGAACCGCAGTTTGAACAAGTTACTACTGTAGGAACTACTGCCTTGTAGTGAGTTCTTCTCTTGTCGCGTCGTGTAGACGAGACTTTGTGTTTAGGATGTGCCATATTACAATATAGTTTTTAAGTTTTATGTTCGTGTTAGCTTGTGTCGCCGCTTGACGGATAAACTGCGTCACTTGCTCGATTTTCTATTTTTCCTCCTCCATGCTCTGTTTTAGTGCCTCGAGGATGCTGCGATTGTGGTCATCGAGAGCCACTGTCTCCTCCTCTTCGGTTTGGGCTTCGAGCTGCTCGAACTCCTCCTCGCTCAGTTGCGTAAATGCTGCGAGCATCTCGGGGTTGCAACCACCCTCTTCGTGTACTCGGCGGTAGGGTAGCGAGAGTACTATGCTCTCGTATATATACTGTGTAAGGTTGAGAACATCCTCCTGTGGAGATATCCACATTACCTCACCGTCGTAGTCGTCGATCTCATCTGAGAACTTAACCACCAACTCACCAGCATAGTCTACATCGATAGGGCAGTCTTCAAGACAACGGTCGCACTCGCAAATCACCTCGCCAGCGATTGTTACGCTTAGCTCGAGCATGGTCTCACTACGGTTGAGTTTTACGTGTGCCTTGCAGTTGCCCGACTTGATCTCAATACGGTCGTATGCCTCAAATAGAGAGTCATCTACCTGAAAATCAAAGTCGTAGCTTCCGTTTTTCAGCACCTTATAGGCGATTTCGTATAGTCTAATCTGCTCCATATCAGCATAAATAGCTCGCAAATTTACTACAAAAAACTAAAATCTGCAAATTATTATTATTTTTGTATCAAAATTTTATGTTAACGAGCAACAATTTCCTAAGTCTATGGCACCTTATAACATCTTTGTCGAGTGCGATTTTGCCGAGTTGTGGCGCTATAACATTGCCATTCAGGGCGAGATAACACTACGTGGCGAGCGTCGTGCCTACCTTCAACATTTCAACGAGGTAGCTCCTGTAGGTAGTAATCTTACTGCTCCCCCCCAGGGCTACACTCCTCAGCGTTACATAGAGCTTGGTGGCGAGGAGGGCGATGCGCTACGCCTTAACATCTATCTACTCCCTCACACCCTGCCCCTTACACGTATTGTCAGAGATGCCAAGCCATTTGAGTTTCACGTCACCATCACTCATGGCGATGAGGTTGTCTACAATCGGCGACATATGATTAATCAATGGTCGGGCGAGAGTATATCTATTGAACTTGCAGAATAAGGCTACTTTGTCGTTATACGGAGGGTCGAAGCCGCTAAGTGGTGAATTTAAGGAATTTAGTAAAATTAGTGAGTTTAGTGTCTCTCATTAAATTCCTTAAACACTCTATACTCTCTAATCTCCTTATCCTTCATACCCCCCCCTCTAAAACAGTAATATGGAGGTGACTAAAAAGTTAATTAGCCACCCCCACTTTTGTTGTCATGAGGTTGAATAAAAAGATGTAGTTTTAGGCATGCGAAGCCCGAAAAAGCGGAGTTTACTAAGCGTAAATGAGCATTTTGAGGGCGAGCATAACGACAAAATACACTTTTTATTCAGCCTCACAATTTTTACGCTTGGTTCTTAGATTGAGATATTCAGAATCTCAAGCTTGAGGAGGCCTGCAGGTACCTGCACCTCGACAATATCGCCAACCTTCTTGCCCAGCAATGCCTTGGCAATAGGGGTGCCGATTGCGAGCTTACCCTCACGAAGGTTAGCCTCGTTCTCAGAGACAATGGTGTACTCAACCTCACGCTTTACGTTGTGGTTAAGAAGCTTTACTCGGCTGAGAATCTGAACCTTAGAGGTGTCAATCTTTGACTCGTCGATGAGGCGTGCCTTGGTCAATGTATGCTCGAGCTGTGCTATACGCATCTCGAGAAGCCCCTGTGCCTCACGTGCTGCGTCGTACTCGGCATTCTCCGAGAGGTCACCCTTGTCACGTGCCTCAGCAATAGCTGCTGCGGCAGCAGGACGCTCAACAGAGAGCATATGGTGAAGCTCCTCCTTGAGCTTGTTCATGCCCTCAGCTGTTAGATAGATAATATCGTTGCTCATAGTGTTATTTATTTAATTTTTTAATTTCTTCAGTAAGCATAAAAAAATAATGAATTCCAATCCTACAAAGATCAGAACTCCTTTCAAAAATCGTTGCAAAGGTAGCCCAATTTTTTGAAATAGCAAACTTTTGGGCATAAACTATGCCAAATGATGTGCGCTACTCTTAGAATAGTTCGAGCTGTTCGGGTGAGGAGTTAAATGTTAGGCGGTGGTAGGGCGTGAGGCCATAGTCACGAATAGCCAAGCGATGCTCACGTGTGGGATATCCCTTGTTCTTTGCCCAGCCATAGGCGGGATACTCTTCGGCGAGGCGTAGCATATACTCATCACGATGGGTCTTGGCAAGCACCGAGGCGGCAGCTATGTTGGCATACTTGCCGTCGCCCTTAACGATAGTGCGATAGGGTATATCGAGGTCGGTCTTGAAGCGGTTGCCATCCACAACGATATACTCAGGTCTTAGACTCAAGGCCTTGAGTGCAAGGTTCATGCCCTCGATCGAGGCGTTTAGGATGTTTATCTGGTCGATACGCTCGGCCGTAACCTCCTGCACTGACCATGCCAAGGCCTCACGCTCGATAATCTCACGCAGGGCATTACGCCTACGCTCGGTCATCTGCTTGGAGTCGTTGAGCAGTGGGTGGTGAAAGTCAGGAGGAAGTATCACCGCAGCGGCAAATACCGAGCCGGCAAGACAACCACGTCCCGCCTCATCGCAGCCCGCCTCAAGAAGCTCATGCTGAAAGGTTGTTGGTAGCATACTACTCTTCATTTATCTCGGTTTGAAGAGGGGTGTTGTTGGGCGTATATCCAGCCTCGCCAAGCTCTGTGACGTAGCGTAGCATGGCCTCACGAACCAATACCTCGCTATCGTGTAGCTTGCTACTAACCAGCTCCTTGTCGATATAGCTCTCGGCAATATAGTTGCACATGACTACTCGGTAGCTTCTATCATCCTCAAGCTCCCAGCGAATATCCTTTGCGTCAGGCTCTGCTGCAGGCTCGGCGCCAAGCACTATCTGGTATGGGATGTTTGAGCGGAAGTAGGGGTAGTGCGACTCTTTGTCGGGCTTCTCGGCTGTTCCGCTGTTGTACTTATCGAGTATAAACTTACGCATCTGGCTACCCGTCATCTCGCCAACGTATATCGTTGAGAGGAATGGGTCGTTATTGAGAATCTCTACTCGGCGGATATCGCCCTTTGAGAGCGATGTGAGGCGCACGCCACCATAATGGTAGAAGCATACCTCAGGCTTAAAACCACCCTCATAAGGGTATGCCATGAGTGACTCGATGGTAAGGTTAGCTATGCCGTCACGTGTTACCGCATCGTTACTCTTTGCTATCACCTCGTTGAGCTTTGGGTCGGCGAGCTTGATACTATCTACAAGCTCACGAATGGCACCATCCTCTTCAATTTTTGACATATCTACTTGCTCGTACTCCGCAGCAGTAATCTTACCATTGTCGATGGTGAGTTTTGCTACGGTGACAAAGCGTATATCCTTGTTATTTTGTGATATCTGCACCTCGCCACGTCGCTCGCATAGTCGGTCGTGGCTATGGCCTCCGGCTATCCAGTCGCACTTATCGCTACGCTCAGCAAGGCGGCTATCCATCGTAAGTCCCATGTGTGAGAGCAACACTACAAAGTCGTGGTCTGCGGCTATCTGGGCTACGCTACGCTCGGCGCAGTCTATGTCGTTCTCAAACTTGAAGGCCTCGTATACCGACTCCTTGCCAAGTGGATGTCCGTTGCTATCAGTATCTACGATGCCCACAAAGCCAAGCTTAACACCGCCAATCTCAAATGTGGCGTGGCTATCAAACACCGGCTCGCCCTCGACGGTAGTTATATTGGCGCATATCCACTTAAACTCTGAATGCTCCACCATGCTCTTAATGTTGTCGTAGCCCTTGTCGAACTCATGATTTCCGAGTGTGGCAACATCGTAGCCTACGGCGTTCATAAGCTCGATGATGGGTCTTCCATTAGGCTCTGCATCGTCGACATAGGCATTTCCTGCAACACGATCTCCAGAGTCTACAACCAGCACCTTGCCACGACGCTCGTAGCTATTTATGAGTGTGGCAAGCTCCGGAAAAGCATCTATTGCTGCGTGCATATCGTTGGTCGAGATGATATATACAGACTCCTCTTTTGCACCACAACCAGCGAGCAAAATGAGTGAAATAAGACTGAGAGAGAAAAATTTTCGCATAACTTATTCGTTTTAATTGCAACAAAATTACAAAAAAATCATTATCTTTACGAACTATTTTATAAAATATGGATAAAAGAGAGCAAATCGTAGAGGTGCGCTGCCTAAATATTGACCGCTGCCTCAGTGTTGAGTTCGGCACCTCGCTTGCCGAGCTATTGCCAACTTTGAAGCTCGAGAGCGCATATCCTATCCTTGCTGCTCGAGTGAATAACTCCTATAAGGATCTTAGCTACAAAGTATACAAGCCCATCACCGTAGAGTTCTTCGATGTGCGCCACTTCGAGGGTTATCGTGTCTATCAGCGTACACTATCGTTTGTGATGCAGATGGCCACTCTTGAGCTATTCCCCGAGGATAAACTGCGTATACGCCACTCGTTGGGTAGCGGTTTCTATGCCGAGTTTGATAGCAAACGTCTGCTCACCACTGAGGAGGTTGATACCCTCAAACGTAAGATGCACCACATAGTGGAGCAGGCACTACCCATCTACCGCACAAAACGCCGTACTGAGGAGGTTATTGCCGAGTATGAGAAGTACGACTTTGACGATCGTGTAGAGTTGCTGCGCACACGTCCACATCTCTACAGTACGATAAACTATCTCGGCACAATGCCAGGATACTTCTATGGTCCTCTTGCGCCCAACTCATCATACGTAGATAAGTTTGATGTGGTGCGCTACTACAATGGCCTCTATGTAGCACTCCCTGAGCGTACAAATCCTGATAGAGTGTGCGCCGATATCAAGCTCGATAAGATGTTTGACATCTTCCACGAGTACCAGCAGTGGATAGATATCATGGGTGTGCCTACCGTAGGCGACCTAAATCGCCGTATTGTCGAGGGTGATGGCTCGGAGCTTATTAAGATTGCCGAGGCCTTCCACGAGATTAAGATATCTAACATTGCGAAATCTATCGCTGAGGCCAATCGTGAGCGAGGTGTGCGCATGGCACTTATCTCAGGCCCATCATCAAGTGGTAAGACAACATTCTCTAAGCGTCTTGGCGTTCAGCTACGTGTGCGTGGCTACGACCCTGTGCTGATAGCTCTTGACGACTACTTTGTAGATCGTGACAAGACACCATTGGATGAGCATGGCAAGCCCGACTTTGAGGCTTTGGAGGCTATCGACCTTGCGACGCTCAACGACCACCTGCGTCGTCTTGCCGAGGGCGAGAGTGTGGGGATTCCACGCTACGACTTTATCTCGGGCAAGCGTCAGTGGCACGAGAAGCCTCTTAAGCTCACAGACCGCTCGATACTTATCCTCGAGGGTATTCACGCCCTCAACCCACGCCTAACACCAAGTGTGGCTGATGGCCAGAAGTTCAAGATATACATCTCGTGCTTTACCTCTGTGGCTATGGATAACTTCTCACGTATCCCAACGTCGGACAACCGCATGCTACGACGTACCATACGTGACAATGCCACACGTGGCAACAATGCGCTACGTACGCTCAGCATGTGGCCCTCGGTGCGCCATGGCGAGGAGAAGCACATATTCCCATACCAGGAGAATGCCGATGTGATGTTTAACTCGTCGCTCTTCTACGAACTCTCGGTTTTGCGTGCCTTGGCCGAGCCTGTGCTTCTTGAGGTGCCTGATACTGCAGAGGAGTATGCCGAGGCTAAGCGTATGCTCAAGTTCTTGGACAACTTTGTACCTATTTCGCCTGATGAGATACCACCAACATCGCTGCTGCGAGAGTTTATCGGTGGCAGCTCGTTTAAGTATTAACCAAAAAACAACATAAAACATTAAGCTAATGAAAACCTTTGACAGCTTTGTAGACCGCCACGTAGGTCTAAACACTAAGGAGGATCTCAAGGAGATGCTCGCAACAATTGGTGTAGCCTCTGTTGAGGAGCTCCTCCAGCAGGTTATCCCACAGAATATTCGCCTAAAGAAGGATCTTGACCTTCCAGAGGCTATGAGTGAGTATGAGTATGCAGCCCACATCGCTGAGCTTGCAGCCAAGAACCGTACATACCGCTCATTTATCGGCATGGGCTACTATCCTAACGTAGTGCCTGCCGTAGTATCACGCAACGTATTTGAGAACCCTGCATGGTATACCTCATATACCCCATACCAGGCCGAGATTTCACAGGGTCGTCTTGAGGCGTTGCTCAACTACCAGACAGCCATCCTCTCGCTTACAGGCATGGAGGTTGCCAACTGCTCACTACTCGATGAGGCTACAGCAACAGCTGAGGCTATGCTTATGATGTATGCTTTGCGCTCACGTGAGGCCGTTAAGCAGGGTCGCAACCAGATATTTGTGGATGAGAACATCTTCCCACAGACCTTCGATGTGCTTATCACACGTGCTGAGCCTTTCGGCATCGAGATTATTCGTGACGACTTCGCTTCGTATGAGTTCACAGGCAAGGAGTTTGGTGCTATCCTACAGTATCCAGCAGCTAATGGCGAGGTACGCAACTACGCAGACTTTGCAGCTAAGGCTCACGAGGCAGGTGTTACAGTAACCGCTGTTGCCGATCTACTCTCGTTGGCACTGCTTAAGTCTCCAGCAGAGTGGGGTGCAGATATCGCAGTAGGTACAACACAGCGTCTTGGTTGCCCTATGGGTCTTGGTGGCCCAAGTGCCGGCTATATGGCTACACGTGATGCCTACAAGCGTCAGATGCCTGGTCGTATCATCGGCGTATCGGTAGACCGTCTTGGCAACAAGGCTCTACGTATGTCGCTGCAGATGCGTGAGCAGCACATTAAGCGTGAGAAGGCTACATCGAACATCTGTACTGCTCAGGCACTCATGGCCTCGATGGTGGGCTTCTACTGTATATATAATGGTAAGGAGGGCTTGCAGCGTGCAGCACTCGACGCCCACACCGCAGCACTTACTGTCAAGGGTGCTT
>JAZNQJ010000139.1:0-10797 GCA_045590115.1 Alistipes sp.
CATCTTAAACTCATTCTCGGCGATGATGACCGAGTAGTTATCCACGCCAGGGGTAAACTCATCGCCCCAATACTCCACCAATAGGTACTTCGCCTCCAAACGCACATCGTAGTTCTCGGGTGCGGGTGGGTTGATTTGGTCATTAGTTTTCTTGTCACACGCCACCAGCATTAGAGGTAGTGCCAAAAGTAAAAATAGATTCTTTGTTCTCATAGTTATCATTTTTTTTAGTTAACAATTTTTTTTCGTAATTTTCTTAGTGCAAAGTTAGTATGTTGCTATGTCGTAGCCAAATTATTAATACTTAAGTTTTTCCGAAACCGCCCTTGAATATCGTTGATAATCAGCTGATTACAAGTTGTGAAATTATTGATTTTTCATAGTGCTGATAATCAGCGAGTTACACAGATGATATAAACCACGCAATATTAAGTGTTGATTTACAGATATTTACACATATGTATTTTGTATTTAGCATTGTGGACATACCGTTTTGTTCTATCTATCAAGTTTCGCCTACAAATTTACCCCCCCCACGAATTTTCCAAATTTTCGGACAAGAAAATTCGAGGATCTGTACTTAATCTATTGAAATAGTTTGTTCAATGTTCAATTTCCCTATGTGTTTGAACATTGAACAACCCAACACTTAATCTTTTGAAATAGCTTGTTCAGTGTTCAATTGTTCAATTTCCCTATGTATTGAACATTGAACAACTCAACATTTAATCTTTTGAAATAGTTTGTTCACTGTTCACTTGTTCATTTTCCCTATGTTTTGAACATTGAACAAACTCCGCAGCCTAAGCCTCAGGGTATCGGCAGAGATAGTATCAATGTTATTGCAGACTGAGAGATTCTTCGCTCTTGCTCAGAATGACAAAAGGAAATTACTATCAACTATGTGTGTGTTAATATGAGTTAATATATGTTTCTATGAGTTAATATATAAGTAACTCATTTTAACTCATAGTAACCACTATTAACTATCAATTAATTACTCTTTGATAATAACTCTTTGTTAAGAGATAAGGAGTGTTTGTTCAATGTTCAATACATAGGGAAATTGAACAATTGAACATTGAACAAACTCAGCAGCCTAAGCCCGCACCACCCTACTACTTACGGTAATAGACTATGGTCATACGCTCGTTAATGGTTTGCGTATG
Organism: Alistipes sp.; assembly: GCA_045590115.1. GTDB lineage: Bacteria > Bacteroidota > Bacteroidia > Bacteroidales > Rikenellaceae > Alistipes. The sequence continues at coordinate 1,170 of JAZNQJ010000139.1, forward strand.
CCCCGTTTGTCTATAGCCTAACTTCTCGTATAGGTAGCAGTTGCCACGCTCCTCAAGGATTGTGTCAAGCATCCAATTAGAGTCGCCATGGAGTGTCTCAACAAGGTGTATAGCCTGCTGAGCATAGCCTTGCCCACGATAGCGCTTAAGTACAAATATCTGCGAGAGACGTTTAGGCTCGGTAGGTTGCATAGTATCGTAGACACGCACAGCACCAACCGTAAGACCATCGACATCGATAAAGTAGCAATAGGTAGACTCTCGCCCCAAGCGCTCCTGCACCCTTACAAGTGGCTCAGTTGCAGGGCTTAGGTCGCCATCTTCGTAGCGAAGATAGAGGTCATAAAATGCCTCACGCTGCATCCTCCACAGCCTCTCGGCATCAGCCATAGGAATACGTATCAGCCTCATAGCCTATGCTCCCTAATTTGCCAACCTATATCTTCCGTCATCGAGCAAGATAACTCCCTTGTCCATGGCGTAGGCAATACCTCGACGCATAGATGCAAGGGCATTATCTCTCACATTTGCGTAGCCAAGCAGACGTGCGGTCTCGGTAACGAGTCCTTGTTCGCCTATAGCAAACTGCTCCCTAAGCACCTGAATAACAGCCTGTGCCACCTCCTCAGGGGCTACATCAAGAGCCTCACGTGATGAGATACGGTAGCCCGAGAAGCTATCGCGTTGCTCCCTATCTCGCCAGAAGAATAGGTCATCACTACCACTCGACACTAAGTTCATAGAGCGGAATATCTGGTCCAAGTAGGCATTGATGCGTATGCCACTACGGCTTATGCCATAGCTGTTAAGCAGTCGCTTGGTAAGTAGTCGGCGGCTTATGGGTGCCTCCACATCAAGGATAGTGCGTATATCCATCTTTACTGAATCCTCATACTGTCCCTGTGTAAACATCGCAGCATAGACATTGCGCTTAGGCAGGATAGTAGTCATATATCTACGGGCAGAGGCTCCAGGCACAGCACTTTGCTGTGTATCGGCACTACTCTGCTCTACAGCGGGTTGCTCAGGCTCTACGGCTTGTTCATCTGTCTTGGCGCTATCGGTCTGCGCTCGCTCAATCTCACGAATAATGCCGTTAAGCACATGCTGAGGAGTATCCCACCACTCTACCGACCAAATATTATGTAGCTGCCAGCCAAGCATTCTAAGCACCGAAGGTATGGTAACATCACGATCGTGAGCCGTCTGCGATGATAGGTAGTTATGGCCGTCGCAGAGCAAGCCAAGCATATAGCGATTAGGATTCTTCGGGTCGACAACACCGATATCCACACGATACTCCGATGAGCCTATATTTGTATTTACCTCGTATCCACGCTCACGAAGCGTGCTTGCCACCGCCTCGACAAATGCATCTTTAGAGCGACCCTTCTGACCATACTCCACATCACGCAGTGCAATCTTACCACGCTCGGCATACTCCAAGAACGACTTAAGATACTTCACACCCTTAGAATCTGAGCGGTAGAGGTCGATATCATCGTAACGAAGCGATGAGAATATCTTCATCTGGTATCTTGCACGTGACACAGCGACATTCAACCTTCGCTCACCGCCATCACGATTCAAAGGGCCAAAGGTCATGGTAACCTTACCCTGCTTATCACGACCATAGCCTACAGAGAAGAGGATTACATCACGCTCATCGCCCTGCACATTCTCCAAGTTCTTAATAAATATAGGCTCGTGCATCTGGTTGGCGAGCATCTCAAGCTCAGGGTTACTACGCAGCATATCGCCCAACATATCCTCGATGAGCGACTGCTGGTTTACGTTGAATGTTACCACACCGATGCTCTGCGAGGCAGTCTCAGGGTTAGAGAGACGCTGTTTAATCTCGGCAACAACAGCCTTAGCCTCCTCCTTATTATCGCACCCCGAGCCTCGAGAGTAGACTCCATTAACATACTCGAACGACACCTTAGTAGCCATATCATCATTCGATGGGAAGGTCTTGAGCGAGTTAAGGTAGAAGTGGCGGTTGCTAAAGGTTATAAGGCTCTCGTGCTTACTACGGTAGTGCCACAACAGATACTTCTGTGGCATCGATAGTGCCAAGCAATCCTCAAGGATGCTCTCAAGGTCTACGCTCTCGGAGTATCGCTCACTCACAACACCCGCCTCGAAGAAGTTGGTTGGAGGCAGCTGATGCTCATCACCCACCACCACAGCGCTCCTACCACGAGATATCGCTGCCACAGCCTCACACGTAGGCATCTGCGAGGCCTCATCGAATACCACCATGTCGAACTGTGGCCAATTGCTACCCAGATACTGCGACACCGAGAGCGGACTCATCAGCATCACAGGACACATCCTCGATATAAGGTCGGGGATTGTCTCAAAGAGTTTGCGTATCGACACGCCACGACATCCATTGCGTATGCATCGCTGCAAGAATCCCACGTCGGAACTCTGCGAAGCCTCCTTGCGTAGTGCTGGGAGCATCGACGTAAGGCGAATGACAAGCTCTCGGCGGGTGATAGTTTCAAACTCCTTGCATAGTTTGCGGAAGCGCTTAATCTTGTCCTCAAAGAGTATCGATTGGAAGAAGCTAAGCTCTTTGTCTTGCGAGATAAAGCGGTTTGCCGAGTATTTATACAGGCTCTTAAGATAGACCTTCGTAATCTCGCCACTCAACACCATGCCCACCTCAAAGGCCTCGACAACGGCACCAAGTCCCACGTCGAATAGCTGCTTGCGAACGACATTATATGCCACCTTACTGCGCAGGTTTACGATATTATTACTCCAGCGCAGGAGCGTCTGCTCAATCTTTATAACCCACTCGCCATCATACTCAAGCTTAGAGGTTGTAAGCTCCTCAAGCTGCGCAATATCGGCCTTCAGCGAGCTATACGAAGCGATATAGTTTTGCAACACTCTACCATTATGCTCCTTGAACGACGACCAGCCTCCAGCGAGTAGATTTGCAATCTGGCATGTAAGGCTATAGTCTGCATACTGCAACTGCGAAGTCTGCGACAGCAGCTTGCCCAATCGCTCATGGAAGGTACTAAGTGTGAGCGCATCAATACCCCTCAATTCACGCTTAACACTGTACCTACGATCTATATGGTCGAGTACCTCATCAACCTCACCCTGAATGCGATGGATGTTATCAAGCACGTCGCATAGCGTAAGCACATCGCCATCAGCAATACGCTTACCATCGAGCGCATAGGATGATAGAGTGCCAATCACCGCACGACGGTCGAGATACTTGGCCAGCACCCACTTATGCTCTGCAGCTAACCACTTTTGGCGTAGCTCTACGGAGTTGACATCGAGTATATGCTCGTTGTAGCGTGCGGTAAGTTCTGCCATACGTGCCTCAAGCTCCTTACGGAGTGTGGCAAGCTCCTTAAGGCCATTGAGCAACTCGACGTTAAGGTTAGGTATAAGCCCCAACGGCATCGGGTCGCCAAGAACAAACCAAGCAACCGTATGTATAGCATCGTACTGCGCCTTCGTAAGCTCGCTAATGTTAAGACGTAGCAACTCAGCAACAGACTCGGCAACCGACTTTAGGTCAGTAGCCTCATGTAGGGTCTGCGTAATAAGCTCCTGGCAACGGTTTCTAACATCGGGCGAGTAGCTGAGCATACCTATCTCTCGTAGCGAGTTACTGTACTCGGCAACAACACCCGCTGTCGACTCATAATTCTCCACAAGCTCGGTATGCTCACGCAGCAGTTCAGACGTTAGGGTATCGATATACTTATCCGAGAGCTTCACGCAGCTACTCTCAGGCATATCTATCGTAGAGTAACGCTCAAAGCAATCGTACACCGACAACCCCGCAGAGTGCTTTTTGTGGAGACGCTCTACGTGGCCATTAAGCTCACGCTTCAGCTCATCGAGGTGCGCTGCCTCACGCTGGAACGCCTCATCGCCCATCTGCTGCACCACCTCCGTAGTCTTACGTAGCTGGTCCATGACCATGCTCTTCTTGGTCTTATTGGAGTGAAGCTCCAAGCAGAACGGGTCAAGGCCTATTGCAGCAAGACGGCGTTGCACAACCTCCAATGCCGCCATCTTCTCAGCCACGAACAACACACGCTTGCCCTGGAACAGAGCATTAGAGATAATATTAGTAATCGTCTGCGACTTACCCGTTCCTGGAGGGCCATGAAGCACAAAGCTACGTCCCGATGCAGCCTCACATATTGCCGCAAGCTGCGATGAGTCGGCAGGGATAGGCAGTGCCACTTGGTCGGATGGTAGCTCCACATCGGTGCTTACCTCTTCGGCCATAGAGCCATCCAACACACCCGACACAAGACTTGAAATCAACGGATGCTCGGACATCTGCTCTCGGTTGGTACGTATGTCGTTCCAAATCACAAAGCGGTTGAACTCAAAAATGCTCACCGTAGCCTCCTCGACAACATCCCAATGATCCTGCTCCATGACTGCCTTACGAACAGCTGCAAGGATATACCTTATGTCAACACCTTTCTCATTGTGAATGGCTGCCGAGATATCGGGAAGCTCAATGTTGTAGTTCTGCTTGAGGAACTCAAACAATGTCTCGTTGAGCAACAGATCCTCATCACGACTTGTCATGTAGTAGCCCTTGTTCGCCGACCTACGCTCAAGGCGTATTGGGTAGAGAACAATAGGTGCAAAGAATGGCTTAGCCTTCGTAGGGTCAAACCACTTCAGGAAGCCGAGTGCTACATATAGTGTGTTTGCACCACTCTCCTCGATGGCAAGGCGTGACGAGCGGTATAGCTCGGTGAGGGTCTTGGGGAGCTTTTTGCCATCTTGGTACGAGCGTAGCTTGTCGCCCTGAGCATCCTTATGCAACGACTTTAATATTGGGTCAGTTGCGCTGATACGCTCACCCAAATCTCGGCTATTCACGCCACCATCCCAATCGTGTGGGCGATCGAGGATGCTAATCTCATGGTCGCTCTCTAACAGTTGCACTACATCACTCAGCGAGCTAACCATCAGGCGAAGGGTATTCTTATAAAAGCGCACATTGAGCAAGCCATTGCGAGTGGTAAGATCGAGTAACCTGCGCTCCCACTGATCAAAGCGATTCTCCTCGCTCTTATCTTTAGCAAAGGTAAAGGTCTGCCCTACATCCTCGGGTGTAGAGTGTCGCTGGGCTACAGGCTCATCGTTGATGACCTCATACTCGTTGCCATTAAATATTCGCTGAGGGAGTGGCTGAACACCCGAGATTCTTGCACGTGCCACGTCAAGCACAAACTCAAACTTCTCGATATTGTGAATCTTCTCGGTGGCCGAGATAACAGCCTCATCAAACGAGGTATCGCCACCCTCATTGGCACATACGGTCTCCACTAAGATAATCTCGTTAATACCCTCCGAAGTACGCTTCGTAACCACCGACGGGTCATCGTTAACACTATCAGCAAACATATCGTCAACGAGCCAACAACCCGCAAAGGCATGCGTATCCTGCATTATAAGTATCGGATTTAAGCCCACAGCCTCAAGACACGAACACATCAACAGCGCCATATCTAAGCAACAACCACGCTTTCCACGAGTAGGACTCAGTAGCTCCTCGCAAGTACGAATCTTCTGTCCGAGTTTAACAAGGGTTCTGGTAGAGCAGCAATATGTGATGTTCTGTTCTGCTATAGCCTCATATATAGCGCCCACAATCATCTTAGGGCGGTTAGGCACATCGTACTGATAGGCACTCAGCGAGCCATCGCCTGTCCATCTCTTTAGTAGCTCCGAAGCACGCTTGATAATTGGGTCGAGAGCTATGTGGCGAGGTGTGACAAAGGCGGCAACATACTGCGACATAAAATTATTGCCCCAATACTGACAATAATCCAATAGCTCCATCTCGCCCTTAGTCTCAGCCAGCACCTCATCCGATGATGACAGCACCTGCACAGTGGTCTTAACGGTAATCTTCTCGGTAAGGTTACACACGAACGATGTATTTATCGAGGGTTTAATATCGAGCCTCTTATGATGCTCATGCGCAGGAAGTGAGTCGATATTCTCAACGATAGTATCCGCAAACTCAGGATCAAACACTATCTTTAGCCTAAGATTGTGATAGTCTGTGTCGCCATCATTCTTTATCACAACGCTACGGATAATAGCAACATTATTTACCATTAGGGCGTAACTCGCCAACGGGGTCTGTTTGATACTAACGGTTAGCATATATCGAGACTTTTAACATTTATTCTATGTGGATAGCAGCTCTAAGCCAATTTGATGTAAAGTTAATAAAAATTAGGACTTAATGCTAATTTTGAAGCATAAAAACCTCATTTGATAATAAAAAAATACCGACACTCTGTAGAAGAGCATCGGTATTTAAAGGTTAAAGTGTAGGATTACTTCTCAGGACGCATGATAACCTTAGTGTAGTTACCATCCTCAAGAACCTTAGCTGCCATAGCCTTAACATCATCGTAGGTTACAGACTCAACGATGCCGAGGTACTGCTCCTTATAGTTGTAACCCTCCTCGTACCAGCGGTTGATAGCAGACATCCAGCCGCTATTGTTCTCAAGTACGTTGTTGTAGTTCTTCTTAAGGAACTCACGAGCCTTATCGACATCCTCGGTCAAAGGACCCTCCTCGGCAATCTTCTTAATCTCTGCAAGGCAGATCTCAACAAGCTCGTCAGCAAGCTCCTCGTTAGTATCGAACGCAACAATCATAGAGTACTGCTCAGTAGGATACTTCTCGATGCCACCCTGTACCTGTACGCCATAAGTACCACCCTTCTCATCACGGATAGAGATCATGTAGCGTGAGTCGAGTGCGCGGCTCAACAAATCGAGTACCATACGATTCTTTGCGTTGTCTGCCAAGTCGCCATGGAATGTGAGGTAAACAGATACCTTAGGCTGCTGCATAGGAGTGCGGAAGTCGTTAACAACCTCGCCATTAACCATACGTACGCCATCATCCTTAACAGCATACTTAACCTTCTTAGAAGTAGGCAACGAGCCGATATACTTCTCTACGAGTGGCTTCAAAGTCTCAAGGTCAACATTACCTACGATTGTGAAGCGGAAGTCCTGAGCATAGCTGTAGAGAGCCTCGTGAACAGCCTGCAAGTCAGCAATGTTAAGAGCCTCGAAGTCCTCAGCAGTTGTCATCTGACGACGTGGGTTGTTGCCGTAGATGGTCTCTACATAGTTCTTACCCATAGCGTATGATGGGTCAGACTGCATGTTACGGAAGTAAGGAACGTACATCTTCTTGAGGTTGTCAAGATCCTTCTGGTCGAAACGTGGAGCTGTGAAGTTGAGGTAAACGAGCTGAAGGATAGTCTCGATATCCTTTGGTGAGCCACCAGCGTTCAAAGCATGATCATAATCGCCAACACCGATAGATGCACGTGCATTCTTACCTGTAAGCTGCTTAGAAAGTTCAGTAGCTGAGAACTCAGCGATACCAGACTGAGCCATTACAGAGCCGAGCATATCACCTGTGAAGAGGAGATTGTCAGCAAGCAATGACTTACCACCCTTAGCCGATGCAGAGATCTGAACCTCGTCAGCCTTAAGAGTAGAAGGACGCACAACAACCTTGATACCATTCTTCAAAGTCCACTCAGTGTAACCAAGTGACTCGTTCTTAGTCTCAGCCTTAACTGCCGAACCCTTCATCTTAGCGTTAGGATCGATCAATGGCTTAACAACCATATTATCCTTATAAGGCTCGATTGTAGAGGCCTTAACCTCAGCGATGATAGCAGTAAGCTCCTCAGCTGTAGGAACAGCCAAGCCCTCCTTCTTAGGTGAGCGAGCCAAGATTACCATGTTCTGGTCAGGTGCAACCATTGACTGATACATCTGGTTGAATGTGTTTACATCAATGCTGTTAATGAGCTGCTGGTCGAGCTCCCACTCAGTCTGAGCATCCAACATTGTAGTACCCTGAGCATAGTGGTCGAGGTAACGCTGTGCATAGTCATCGTTGCGAACATCATTACGGTTTGTGTACTGACGCTCAGCATACATCAAAAGCTCCTGCTTAGCACGCTCATACTCACCAGCTGTGAAGCCATGCTGACGCATACGCTCCATCTCGGTATACATTGCGCGGAAAGCCTCGTTGATGCGACCCTCGTTAGCTGTTGCAGAGAACATTGTAGCCTCCATTGTTGGGCAGATACCAATGCTACCCTCAGACATGCCACCGCCAAGGAATGGGGCATCAGCTCGCTGAGAGATCTCCTCGAAACGGTTGTTCATCATCATTGTAGCGAGGTTGAACACGATATCCTGAACATATGCAGCCAGAGTGTTGCGATACTCCTTAGGCATAGCCTCGCGACGAGCAAACATCATCACGCTTGACTGGGTAAGCTCTGGGTCGGTAAATACTGAGATGATAGGCTCCTGGGTAGCAGGCACCTGGTGAAGCACCTTCTGAGCTGCATCAGCTGGCGATGCTGGGATGTCAGCCATGAGGGTCTTAATCTTAGCCTCTACCTGGTCAACATCAACGTCACCTACGATAACGATTGCCTGGTACTCTGGGCGATACCACTTCTTGTAGAAGTTCTCCAAAGCTGTGTGGTCGAACGACTTAAGGCCATCGAGGTAACCGATGAGGTTACGGTGCTCGTAGAGCGAACCCTTGAAGAGGTTACGAAGCATATCGTTCTGCGCACGAAGGTTTGCGCCATCACGAGTACGCAACTCCTCCATGATTACACCACGCTCAGAGTCAATCTCAGCAGGCTGCAAAGCGATAAACTGCGACCAATCGTGAAGGATAAGGAGTGCAAGGTCAAGATTCTCCTCCTCAGTAACAGGGCAATCCTTAATCATGTACTCAGTGCAATCCCACGATGTGAAGGCATTGAGGTTGTAACCAAACTGAACACCGATAGTCTCAAGCTTCTCAATCATCTGCTTGCCTGGAAGGTTCTTGGTACCATTGAAGGCCATATGCTCAAGGAAGTGAGCCAAACCCTGCTGGTCGTCATCCTCCTGGATAGCACCCACATCGTGGTAGATGTAGAAGCTTGCCTGACCCTTAGGCTTCTCGTTGTGGCGGATGTAGTAGGTAAGGCCGTTGTCGAGCTTACCGACACGCACAGCAGGATCGAGTGGCAATGGTGCCAACATCGGATTCTCCTGAGCCGAGATGCTCATAACACCAATTACAATGGCGACGAGCGACATCAAAAGTTTTTTCATAGACGTTTAATAGTTAGTGAATTATAAAAGTTTAAAATCTTAATTTCGCTATTTATGAACATTAATTTAAGCAAAGGTAATATTTTTTGCCGTAAATCCAACAAAAGTAGGCTTATTTTTAGTAAAAAATATCACTGCTAAGAAGCTGTTTGAATTTTATTGAAAGAGTTTCTTAATTTGCACACATCACAATAAATGTCTACCCTAAAAACGTTTTTAGAATAAATTTTCGTATATTTGTGCAGTAAAAGTTATAACGGTAATGGCAGAAATCACAACATACAAGTATCGTGTCGAGCCTCAGGATGTAGACTTTACACTACGTGCATCGGCATCATCTATCGTAAACTACATGCTCAACGTAGCAGGTCTTGACGCCCACAACAAGGGTTTTGGCGTAGAGGTGCTTCAGGACAGCTCATACACATGGGTACAAG
>JAZNQJ010000140.1:0-3570 GCA_045590115.1 Alistipes sp.
TGGCCTCCGACTTGATATTAGTTTTATACTGTCTTTCGTAAAAGGAGTCCCAATACAGCATGTCTGCATCGCTTCGACAACAGCTTTTTCAAGAGCCTTGCCTTCGCAATCTCGGTACTTATTCTCTGCTTTTGATAACTCATTCATATATGTAGTTGTCTTTGACATGAATGAGTCAAACTCGGCAAGCGCAATAGCTTTATCCTGATTGTATATTGCTATAATGTTTTGTTCCTTCATTATTACTCCTTAAAATATATTGGCCATAACTCTTCAATGCGTTTAGCAATATGGTATGCTAAAAGTGGAGGTACAGCATTACCGATAACTTTATATGCTCCTGAAGCACTTACTTTAAAGCGACTTGCACTACCTTGTATAGGTATAACAAACTTATAATCTGGAGGAAATGTTTGTATTAGTGCACACTCTCTTGGTGTTAGTCTGCGTTCTTCAAGACCCTGCGCTAACTCATTAGTATGCATTCCCCCATGTTCAAGGGATAGGCGGCGATACTCAATATTGCCGTGATGCTCTGAACGTATTGTTGGGCCAATTTTGGTTAAGGCAACTTCACGTTGTCCTTGGCAGTGACTCCCCATGAATTTAGCTTTTGAGTAGAACCGATGTGATGGGTCGTTAGAATCATTCGGCTCTGGAAGACCTTTGAATATGTCTCCTAAAACTACAGGAGGAAGCAGTCCAGAAATATCAAGAGTGCAATTATGTGTAGGTTGGGGGTATGGATATAATTCTTGAGGTATGTTATTAGATAATAGAACTTCTGCAATTCCTTGGTGTAAACTTGATCTACGTATACCAATGAAGAATACTCTCTCTCTTGATTCTGGTACTCCATAATTTCCTGCATGAAGAATTTGTGGCGGCAGAACAATGTAGCCATCATTATCTGCACTTGCAAAATCAGATTGAATAACATTTTTTATGTCACCGAGATTAGCGAGGCCTTTGACATTCTCGGCAATAAACATCTTTGGTTTGGTGATGTCGATAACTCGTTTCATCCAGTAATATAGCTTGCCACGAGTCTCTTCAGATGGCTGATTGTCGGTGCGTAGCGCACCATCGTGTGTGCGGTGAGAATCAAAGCCCTGCCTTTTTCCTGCAACGCTAAAATCTTGACATGGGAATCCTCCAATGACAATGTCGACCTGCTCAGGAAATACATCGCCTGAAATCATGTGTTGTTTTACAAGATTCACAATGCTTTCAGTCCTATACATATCAGGCGAGTACCCATACTTGGCCATATTATATGTCCATGTCATGGCAGCCTCTCTAAGGATATCATTAGCAAATATGATCTCGAACTTATTTGGATTTAGTTTTACCCATTGTTCATCTACATGATCAGATACCCACTCAGGTTTAGAATATACACTCTTGTTGTGAGTGATAAAACCACCCTCAAATCCAAGATCCATTCCGCCGCAACCCGAGAATAGAGAGATTACCTTAATTGGATGATGTCTATTTATAGGTATTGATGGCGAAGATAGGGTAGTGACTTGGCGAGTCTCATTGCCCTTTACCTCTTTGCTATCCTTATCAAACTGCATACTGTAATAATATTTAATGCAAAAATACAAATTTATTCCAATACTACAAACTATCTAAAGCGCTAACTTTAGTTATGCAACTCTGCGTACAAATAATATGTGTCTTATTAGGTTTTGTGTTAAAATTATAGATGTAAAGATTGGGGATTTGATAAATCTTTCTTACATTTGTGGTCAATTACTACTTTTCATGTAGAAAAGTACAATGAACAAGTTGATGACTACCAAGAGACGCATTATCCTTGTGCTGCTTTCTGTCGTGCTACTCTCGCTTGGGTGGCTCGGCGTAAGCGGCATAACTCTTTTTGTGGCACTCATTCCACTGCTCATCATAAGCGAGAGCTATAGCGACTCGGCACGTGACTTTTGGCGTATGTGCGGCTGGGGTGTGCTGACCTTTGTGCTGTGGCACGCCGCTACCGTATGGTGGGTGTGGAACGCTACACCCATAGGCCCAATAGCAGCAGCTACGTTTGGTACATTCTGGAATATGGTGGCACTCATGGCCTACCACTATACGGCTAAACGTGCGCATCGTGGCTTGGCATATACGCTTCTTGTAGCGTTGTGGATAACCACCGAGAGCATCTATAACTCTGCCGAGGTGATGACATTCCCATGGTTGCTATTAGGTCATGGCTTTAGCTCCGACATATGGGCTGTACAGTGGTACGAGTATACGGGTATATTTGGCGGAACTCTATGGGTGTTAGCCTCTAATGTGGCGATATTTGAAATTGTGCGCACAAGGACCAAAACCGCAAAGGTGCGTGCTGCACTCATCGTGCTACTTCCGATGTTGCTATCCATAGCCCTATATTTTAGCTATAAACCCTCTGGGCGAGAGTGTGTGGTGTCGGTTGTTCAGCCTAATGTGCCATGTTACGAGCCTGAGCGTGAGGAGCGTGGCGTGCGTAATACCATAGAGCGTGTACGTGAGCTAAATGGCGAGATTCCTTCCCAGGCGCAGTTCGTGCTTATGCCTGAGTCGGCACTATCCTATGTCGAGGGTTTTGGCACGCTCGATGAGCAATACATGGCAAACTATGCTCCGATGTTTAGTGCTATGCGCACCGATAATATGCACTCTGCCAAGCTGATAGTGGGTGCCTCTACGCTCCGCTACTATGGCACTGCGCAAGCAACAGAGACCGCCCGTAAGACCAGACAAGGTATCTACTACGACCTCTTCAACTCGGCCATAGCCATTGACTCGTTGGGTCGTGCTGATGAGGTATATCACAAGGGCAAGCTCGTTATCGGTGTCGAGGCTGTGCCTTTGCGCCGTCTCTTTAATCTCTTTGAGGTCGACCTCGGAGGTATCTCTGGTCAGCTCGGATGGGGTAGGGAGTATACCCTTGTCCGCAATGGCGAGATTAAGTGTGGCCCATCGATATGCTACGAGGGTATCTATGGCGACTATTTCGCAGGCTTTGCACGTCAGGGTGCTGACTTTATGGGACTTATATCTAACGATGGCTGGTGGGGCAATACCCCTGGACATAAGCGTCTCTACGACTTTGCACGTCTGCGTGCCATAGAGTGTCGCCGAAGCATTGCACGCAGTGCAAATACCGGTATCTCGGGATTTATATCGCCTCGTGGCGTGGATATCGGCCCACGTCTTGAGTGGGATGAGCGTGGGGTGCTTACCGCCGCTGTCGAACTTCGCTCGGAGCAGACCATATATACCCGCTATGGTGATTGGATTGCCCGCATTGCAAGATACGTATCTATTCTCGGTGTTATGTATTACGTGGCCTATCGTGTGCGTAGACGTAACAACCTTGTCGATTAATACACTCCGTAATAACTTACATTTATGAACTATAACGAGACTCTCGACTTTCTATTTACTGCCATGCCCTCGTTTCAGCGTGTTGGTGGCGATGCCTACAAGCCTGGCTTGGAGCGTGTAGCTGCCTTCTGCCACCACTTGGGCAACCCCCAGCGCAACTACTACACTATTCATGTTGCGGGTACAAGTCGG
>JAZNQJ010000141.1:0-17565 GCA_045590115.1 Alistipes sp.
AATGAGTTAAGATTATGAAGAGTATCAAAGAGTTGTATCGTATAGGCACAGGCCCCTCGAGTAGTCATACTATGGCACCTCGACGTGCCGCCGAGATGTTTCAGCGTCGTAACCTCGACTGCAAGTCGTTTCGTGTGACGCTCTATGGTAGCCTTGCAGCTACGGGCAAGGGTCACTTGACAGATGTTGCTATCCTCGACACGCTCAAGCCTCATGGCGAGGTAGAACTTATATGGGAGCCATCAGTATTTCTCTCCTTCCATCCCAATGGTATGCGTTTCGAGGCGCTTGAGGATGGTCGTGTGGTGGATGATTGGACAGTATTCAGCGTTGGTGGTGGTGCCTTAGCTGAGGAGAATAGCACACCTATAGAGAGTGCCGACATATATCCCGATACCAACCTTACTGATATACTTATTTGGTGTCGTGAACATGGTCGCACTTTCTGGGAGTATGTCGAGATGCATGAGGGCAAGGATATATGGATATTCCTGGCTAAGGTGTGGCGTGTGATGCGTGAGGCCGTAGAGCGAGGCATAGAGACTGATGGTGTGATTCCCGGCCCGCTAAATCTCGCACGACGTGCCATGCGCTACAATGTACGTGCATCGGGATATAGCCAGAGCCTTAAGTCACGAGGTCTGATCTTCTCATACGCTCTTGCCGTAAGCGAGGAGAACGCCTGTGGTGGTCGTATTGTCACAGCGCCTACATGTGGCTCTTCGGGTGTTATGCCTGCAGTGTTATACCACCTATGGAAGACTCGTGAGTTCTCTGAGGCCCGCATCTGCAAAGCGTTGGCAACAGCTGGACTTATAGGTAATATCGTTAAGCATAACGCCTCTATCTCGGGTGCTGAGGTAGGCTGTCAGGGTGAGGTGGGTGTTGCCTGCGCTATGGCGGCAGCCGCTGCTAATCAGCTCTTTGGTGGCACTCCGGCACAGATTGAGTATGCCGCAGAGATGGGTCTTGAGCATCATCTCGGCATGACATGTGACCCTATATGTGGTCTTGTGCAGATACCATGTATCGAGCGTAATGCCTACGCTGCAGCACGAGCCCTTGATGCCAACCTATACTCGATGTATACCGATGGTCACCATCGTGTATCCTTCGATCGTGTTGTTGCGGTAATGAAGCAGACAGGTCACGACCTCCCTTCAATATATAAGGAGACCGGCGAAGGTGGCTTAGCTAAGGATTTCTTGTGATAAGGGGTCATCTGCGCTCCATCCCAAATGTAAGACCCCTCGGGCTGTACGCTTCAGTACTATCCCGAGGGGATCTTCATTTGCGATAGACCACATCTAACCCCTTCTGACAAGAAATTAGGTTGTGGGGGGGGTAGAACAAAATAACACTATGAGGTCGGGTATCAGCGTTATCCGCACCCATATTAATGCCCTATTCATCCTAATTGTCTTAACCCCTTTTTGCCGAGCATTCTCTTTTACCCCCCCCATTTGCTGCATGTTTTTTGTATTCTCAGAAATAATTCGTACCTTTGTAAATTACAAGATGTGCCCTTTTATGGCCACCATAACCAAAATCGTTGAACATATGAAACGAACATTGGAACTAAACTACGAACACTACGACAATATCGCCGACCTCGATGTTGTGGATCAGGTGTTGGTGAGCGAGGCAGAGTCTGCTACCAGCAAGGCTCATGCCCCATACTCACACTTCTCGGTAGGTGCTGCAGCACGCCTACATAGCGGTCGTACACTCCATGCCTCAAACTTTGAGAGCGAGGTGTACCCCGCAGGCCTATGTGCCGAGCGTTCGCTGCTATTCTTTTTAGAGTCAAACTACGCTAACGACCCTATCGAGGCCTTGGCAATAGCCTCAAACCCTTCGGAACGTGAGTGTTACCCCTGTGGTCAGTGCCGTCAGGTGATTGTCGATGTGGAGCGCCGTCAGGGTAGCCCCATACGTGTTATCATGAGTGGCGCAGGCTCAGCAACAGTCGTAGATAGCGCCGAGAAACTACTACCTTTTACTTTTAAACTCTAAGATGTTTACAATCAACGATATCCTTTACGAGGATAACCACCTGCTTGTGGTGAACAAGCATGCTGGCGACCTTGTGCAGAGCGATCCTGATGGCACAGAGGCTATCGAGGATCAGATCAAGGCGATGATAAAGATTCGTGACCATAAGCCCGGAGCAGTATTCCTCGGCGTGGTACACCGCATTGACCGCCCCGTAAGCGGTGCTGTGATATTTGCCAAGACATCTAAGGCCTTAGCACGTCTCAATGAGATGATACGTCGTGGCGAGATACACAAGACCTATTGGGCAATAACCGAAAACCGCCCTGCTGAGGAGTCGGGTGAGCTACGCCATTGGATTGTGCGCAACGCCAAGACAAACCGCTCGCATGCCCACCTACGCCCTAAGAGCGATGGCAAGGAGGCGTTGCTGAGCTACAACGTACTCGGTGCCTCGACAAACTATACGCTCATCGAGGTAGACCTCAAGACGGGTCGTCATCATCAGATACGAGCCCAACTATCGGCTATAGGCTGCTCTATCAAGGGTGATCTAAAGTATGGTGCTAAGCGCTCAAACAAGGATGGTGGTATATCGCTACACTCACGCCATGTGGAGTTTGCGCACCCCGTAGGAGGCAAGCCTGTGTCAATCACTGCGCCTGTGCCTAAGGGTGACAGCCTATGGGCATTCTTTGAGGAGGCTAACGCCTAATTAGAAATTAGATATGAGCAATTAGTAATGAGGATTCTAATTCAGAGGGTTACACAGGCAAGGTGTCGTATTTCGGGTGAGGTGTTTAGCACCATCGGCCAGGGCTTGGTGGTGCTTGTTGGCGTGGGCTGCGATGAGGGTCGTGAGGATATTGAGTGGCTGGCCAAGAAGCTTGTGCAACTACGCATCTTCGATGATGAGGCGGGAGTCATGAATCGCTCGGTGCAGGATATCGAGGGCGATATTATGATCGTAAGCCAATTTACGCTCCATGCCATGACCAAGAAGGGTAACCGCCCATCGTGGATTAAGGCAGCTCCCGAGGCGGTGTCACGACCTCTGTATGAGGAGTTCGTAGCTGAGGTAGAGCGACTTTTGGGTCGCAAGGTGGCCACAGGAAGCTTTGGTGCAGATATGCAGATTGAGCTAACGAACGATGGCCCTGTAACAATATGGATAGATTCAAAAAATAGAGAATAATGAAGAGATTGCTTACGATTATCGCCGTAATATTTGTGGGTATTGCGTGCGAGAAGGAGGAGGATTTTGTATGTCGTGTGGAAGATAGCGAGGCAACAAACATCACCACAACAACGGTTACGCTTGAGGCTACAATCAGCGCCTCGGACTTTAGCAAGGTTGAGCGTGTGGGTTTTATGGTAGACAACGAGTTTTATGTTGCCAATCTTGGTCGAGTATTTTCGGTTGATATTGAGGGACTTAAGCCTAAGACTACATATACCTACAGCGTGATGATATATGCTGTGGGCGATGTATGGAATATCGAGGGTGGTAAGTTCAAGACTCTTGCTGAGGGCGAGGAACCCGAACCCGAACCCGAACCTGAACCAGAGCCAGAGCCTGAACCTGAACCCGAGCCAGAACCCGAACCTGAACCAGAACCCGAGCCGGAGCCTGAACCAGAACCAACCCCTGATCCAACGGGAGGAAAGACCTATCGTTCAGGGTGGTACGAGCTACCTGTAGAGTTTGATGCCAACAGCGATGGTCGTGACGACAAAAACTCTACCTACTACTATGCTCACCACCTGTGCGGAGGCTCGGAGCAGAATGCCCAGCGCAGTGCCAGGGCACGTAACTACACCGTATGTTTCTCTTCGGAGCATCACTGCCCTGTGTGGGTAGCAGCACCACGCCACTCTATGTATAGTGGCTCAGCAAACCGTACTGATGCCTATAGCAAAGACCCTCAGATACCATCAGACATTCAGTATAATAGTAAGTCGACAGGTGGTGGCTGTAATAAGGGCCATATGCTCGGCTCGGCAGAGCGAACATCATCTACGGAGACAAATAGGCAGGTCTTCTACTTCTCGAACATTGCACCTCAGTATTCTGATACGTTCAATACAGGAGGTGGTGCGTGGAACAACCTTGAGGATCATATCGACGGTCTTGTGTGTCGTGATACGCTGTATACCGTAATTGGCTGTTACTTCGACAAGTACACCGATAAGTATGGCAACACAGGCTTGCCACAGAAGATATCGTTTGGTGGCCGCTCGGATGTGTCACGCCCTACGATGTTCTACTACGCCCTGTTGCGCACAAAGAGTGGCTCTACGGGCAAGTGTGTCAAGGACTGCTCGGCTTCGGAGCTTCAGTGTGCCGCCTTTGTCATATGCCATGAGCAGGATAAGGGACATAAGCCACAAACCAAGGACATAATCTCTATCGAGGAGCTTGAGCGTCTTACGGGCTTTAAATATTTTGAGAATGTGCCTAATGCACCTAAGAGTACGTTTAACGCATACGATTGGTTATAAACCACATATATTATGCTTATAGCACTACAAAAGCGCAAGGAGAATATCGCCGAGTATATCCTCTACCTTTGGCAGGTTGAGGACTTGCTTCGTGCCTTGCAGTTTAGTCCCGAGGCGATATATACTACGCTTGTTGATAAGATTGAGGGTATCGATGAGCAGCAGAAGGAGAATATCTTTAATTGGTATATGCAGATTGTCGAGCTGCTACGCAAGGAGGGCAAGGAGAGCAGGGGACATCTCGAGCATACGTTGCACCTTATCGCCGATATGCACAACCTCCATCTTCAGCTTATGACACTGCCTGTGGGTGCGCAGTATCGCACGATATACTCACGTCTTGCTGCCGAGCTTCCACGCCTACGTATGGTGCTTGACGACAACGAGTTAAGCGATATCAGCGATACGGAGCTATGCTTCAGGGCGTTGTATGCCACGCTGCTCTACCGCATCAAGGGTGGTGGCGAGAGTGTTATCAACGACACGCTTGAGGTTATCTCCCCAGCGATAGGAGCTTTGGCAGCTATGTATGGCAAGGTTGAGCGTGGTGAGATTAACCTCTTTGAGGATTGATTTTGCGAATTATAGCACTAAAAACGAAAATAATTTGCCGAATTGTTTGCAATTCAAAAAAATCCTTGTACCTTTGCACCTCGCAAAAGAAGCGTTATTGGAGTAAAATTACGGAACAAAAACAATAAAAACAGATACAACTATGGCAATGAAAAGAACTTACCAGCCTTCTCGTCGCAAGAGAATCAACAAGCATGGTTTCCGTCAGAGAATGGCTACTGCTAATGGCCGCAAGGTATTGGCTGCACGTCGCGCTAAGGGTCGTAAGAAGTTGACCGTATCAGACGAGGCTACATTCAAGTACAACTAATCGTCTGCCGACGCAAAAGAGTTAGGCTACCCGCATGGGTAGCCTTTTCTTTTATTTGCGGTTGCAAGTGTTGCTCGGAAAAACAGATTTAGGACGATAAGATGTCTATGACCGAGACAACCGTGATACCCGACCTCGTAATGGTCTTAATGGTCCCAGCGGTCATAATGGTCATAATGGTCATAAAAAAATCAAAGACGATTAAGACCAATAAGACGATTAAGACAATTAAGATGGTTGCGGACAACGCTGATATCCGACCTCGTAATGGTCTCAATGGTCCCAATGGTCCCAAAAAAATTCTTGATAGAAGAGGTTAGCTGTGGTCTCGACATGAAATTGGGCTGGATAGGATATACTTGGTGTATTTCCTATTCAGCCCAATGATTGAGAGGCCGCAGATGATCCCTTATCTCAAGAAATTACTTGATGCGCTCGTAATACTCACGAGTACGAGTATCCACACGAATCTTATCGCCTGTGTTGATGAACAAAGGCACCTTGATAGTTGCGCCGGTGTTTACTGTAGCAGCCTTGAGTGAGTTTGTCGAAGCGGTATCGCCACGTACGCCTGGCTCGGTGTATGTGATCTCCATGTCAACGATTGAAGGAAGCTCAGCAGAGAGAACAGTCTCCTTCTCGGTGTGGAACATAACCTCAACGATCTGGCCATCAGCCATAAGGTCTGCGTTGTTGATAAGGTTCTTGTCGATGTTGATCTCCTCGAAGGTCACGGTGTGCATGAAGTGTGCGCCGAGGTCATCCTCATAGGTGAACTGATATGGGCGACGCTCTACACGTACCTGCTCAATCTTCTGCGATACTGATGAGAAAGTCTTGTCGAGTACGTTACCGTTCTCGAGGTTCTTGAGCTTTGAGCGTACGAAAGCAGGGCCCTTACCTGGCTTGCAGTGCTGGAAGTCAACAACGATAAATGTCTTGCCATCCATCTCTACGCACATGCCGATCTTGATGTCTGAAGCTGTGATTGTCATAGTTGTGTTATTTTATAGTTAAACTTTGTTCGTTGTGTAAATGATGAGGCCTCTAAAGACTATGCCTCAGCCCGCAAAGATACAAATAATTTCTTAATATACAATAATTGGCACCCTGATGCTCACTTTTTGATTAGACCTATTGAGGATGTGTGCTACGATGTTCTCTAAGGGTCATTGTTAAATTTAGGTGTAGTTTTTATGCTAAATGTTTGGCAGTTCGTTGATTTTTTTGTACTTTTGTCTTGATTATGCGTCGGGCTGTGATGGCTCGATTGAGTTTTATGCACGTGCGCACGTGCGCAATGCGTTGTAGTTGAGAGTATTACGTGTGCGTGTACACGTGTGAGTGACATGACAACAAACACACAAACAAATAATTTTTAATTTCAATTTTTACAGTTATGAAAAAACTTTTAGCTTTGGCTTTGGTAGTCTTTGGTTTGGCTGCCTGCCAGACAGAGCCTGAGGGCATCAACGTAGATGCTAATGGCGAGGCTGCTGTGACGCTGAATGTTGCATTGCCTGATGATGCAACACGTGCTGCAGGTACTGATAGTGCAAAGGGTGCTATTGGTAATGTTGATATGTCGAAGTACGACATTCGTTACATTCTCGAGGTTTACGACGAGGATGGTAGATTGGCTAAGGATCGTATGGTAGAGACCTCTGATGAGACTTCTGCTGCGTTCTCATTCCGCCTTGTTCCTGGTCGTCCTTATAACTTTGTTGTTTGGGCCGACTTTGTTTTGAATGGCACGGAGGATGACCTTCACTACAACACTAACGAGGGCAACGGTGGTTTGCGTAAGGTAGAGGTTATCAAGACTCAGTGGGATGTTATCGATGAGAGCCGTGATGCTTACACCGATGTTGTCACTGTTCACAACTTCTCGAGCGCTGCTGATATCCCAACAATCACCCTTACACGTCCTTTCGCAAAGCTTCGTGTTGTGACTAACGATATCAAGGAGATGATCTCTATTCGTCCTGCAGAGGTTAAGGTTGAGTACTTCAACACTAAGTTCCGTGACACTTTCGATGCTTTTGCTGAGACTGCATCTGGCGAGTACACTGGCCATGCTTTGACCGCTACACTTTTGGACTCACAGCAGAATCCTGTTGATGTTTACTCTGGCGGTTTGGATGCGGAGGATGGTGTTCAGACATTGTTCGCTGACTACTTCTTTGGCGCTGAGGATGATCGTGTGATGTTCACTATGGATGTTAAGGATAACGGTGGTCGTGACCTTCCACAGGTTACTTTCAACACCAATATCCCAGTTAAGCGTAACAACCTTACAACCGTTTACGGTCCAGTTTTGACCGATTCTAACAACATCACCGTTACTATTGATCCAGCTTTCGAGAATGGTACAGAGTGGAATCCTGAGGATGACAAGTATGATGTTGAGATTTGGGATGGTAAGACATTGACAGCTCCTAAGTACAATGCTACTGACGATGTTTGGGAGATTAGCACTGGTTCGCAACTCGCATGGTTGGCAGCTGCCGTAAGTGGTACTTTGGAGGATACACGTGCTACTCTACCTGCTGATAGCTTCAAGGGTAAGACATTTAGACTTACAGAGGATATCAACCTCGGTGAGAATGCATGGAAGCCTATTGGTTTTGGTGGCGCGCACTTTGAGGGTATCTTTGATGGTCAGGGTCACGCTATCACAGGCCTTAAGATTACCGAGCGCTTTGGTGGCGATAGATTTGCATTGTTCTGTTCACTCGCTGGTAGCGCACAGATTAAGAACGTTGTGATTGACAACGCATATATCAAGTACCCTGCAGACGGCGAGGATTGCTACGCATCTGCTATTGCTGGTACTATCTATGGTGACATCCTGTTTGAGGGCATTACTGTAAAGAACTCTACAATCACTGGTAACAACAAGGTTGGTGCTATCTTTGCACACGATGGCTCAAGCACTAAGATTACTATCAACGACTGCCACGTAGATAATTGCTACATCGCATCTGAGGATTTGAAGGATGGTGGTTGTGTTGGTGGTTTGGTTGGTTACTTTGCTACTGGTAACGAGGGTAAGCCTAACACAATTAGCAACTCATCTGTTAAGAACACTACAATCGTAGGTATCAATAGCTCTAACAACGGTAAGCGTGCTAACTCTTTGGTTATTGGTTCTATCAAGACTAAGGCTACCATGGAGCTTAATATTGTGAACTGCGTATTGGAGAACAACACCTTCTCTCAGACTATTGATGGTACAGCTCCTGTAACTTACGTTGGTACATTCAACCCTCAGTATATTGGTGGTGATCGTGAGGAGGCTCACTTGGGTAAGATCACAATTGATGGCTACGAGGTTATTGCTAACGGCGTTGGCATGAAGGATGGTGAGTACTATATGCAGAGCGTTGCTGGTTTGAAGTGGCTTGCTGAGCAGGTAAATGGTGGTAATACCTTCTCTCAAAAGGTTGTTAAGCTTTCTGCTGATCTCGACCTTAACAATGAGGAGTGGACTCCTATTGGTAATAGCACATATTCTTTCCAGGGTACATTCGATGGCCAGAATCATAAGGTTGCTAACCTCGCAATAAATGCGGTAGGCAAGAGCAATATTGGTCTCTTCGGTTTCACAACTAATGGAGAGATTAATAACCTTGTTGTTGAGAATGCTAAGGTAGTAGGTCGTTTGAATGTAGGTGTTGTTGCGGGTACTCCATATACTTCTAAGTTCAACAATATCACTGTTCAGGGTCACGTTGAGGTTGATGGTATGGCATATGTTGGTGGCGTAGGTGGTAAGAATGCTTATGCTAACTGGACAAACATTACTGTTAATGTGGATGAGACCTCTTATGTTAATGCTAACTCAGTTGAGAATGGTGTTGCCTACCGTACATACGTAGGTGGTGTTTGCGGTTTCAATGGTGAGGGTGGCCACTCATTCACGAACATCACATCAAATATCGACGTTAAGGGTTCTACCATTGACGTTGGTGGTTTGTTCGGTATTGCTCACTATGGCAATAAGTTCGAGAACTGCTCTTGCTCTGGTGACGTAGAGATCTACGCTGCTGAGGAGGCTGTTGATGCACAGGAGATCGGTGGTATCGCTGGTGTATGGCATAATGAGGATGGTCAAACTGTGACTATGACCAACTGCACATTCACTGGTAAGCTTAAGGCCAACATCGCTGACGTTGATTTCTATTATGGTGGCCTTGTTGGTAAGCCATATAGCGAAACAGGTACAGGTATTCTTTGGCTCAATGGCAATAAGTGCCTTGCTAATGGCATTATCGAGGATGAGAATGGTAACTTGGTTGTAAACTCACTCGACTCACTCGAGGAGGCTCTTAAGACTGCAGGTGCTGCAGGTGCAGGTGACACAACTATCGTATTCGCTGAGAATACTAACATCAATATGACCAACGCTGCGTGGACTCCTATCAAGGTTGATGGTTACCACGGTGCTGATATCGTTACTATCGAGGGTAACGGTGCTGTTATCACTGGTCTTAAGGCTCCATTGTTCGCTGGTGGTTTCGCTGGTGGCTCTGGTATCGTTATCAAGGATCTTACTATCAAGGATTCTGACATCGTAAGTACTAACACTCTTGGCTCTGGTGCTTTCATCGAGAGCATAGACTCAATGGATAAGATCGAGCTTACTAACTGTCACCTTCTCAATTCAACAGTGACAGGTGGTGCTGGCTCACGTACAGGTGGTCTTATCGGTTGGACTGCTGGTTACAACAATCAGAACGATGGCCCAGTAAAGACCTATGTTACCATCGACAATTGCTCTGTTATTGGTTGTACAATTCAGTGCGATGGCTCAGTTGGTGGTATCAACGGTCACGCAGGTAACAACGCTTGGACTTTCACAACCATCAAGAACTGTACTATTACAAACAATAAGCTTATCTCAACTGATGATGGTGAGTGGCGTACAGGTGTTGTTGTAGGTACTGCAAACGTTGGTGAGGTAACTATCAGCAACATTACTGAGAGCGGCAACACTCTTACTCAGACTGGCAAGACAGCTCCTGAGGGCTTCAAGCGTAACTACTACGGTCGCTTCGTGCCAGGCACAACTGGTAAGCTCACTATTGACGGCGAGGAGGTTGTTATGATCAACACAGCAGAGAAGCTCGTAGCTGCTATTGAGAATGCCAAGGCGGGTGACACAATCACTATTGCTGGTGATATCACCCTTACAGAGGATGTTACTATACCTGCAGGTGTTACTTTCAATGGTAACGGTAAGCAGATTAATGGTACTCTTATTGCAGGTGGTGACATCGCTTTTGCTGGCCACACCAAGGTAACTTCATTTAGTGCATCATACTACAATCGTACTATCACCATAGGTAAGGGCGCTTGCCTTGAGGTTACTGGTACAGGCCGCACCTCACTTGCTTATGGCAATACCTTCAATATTACAGGTAATGTTAGTGACGCAAAGAGTACAGATAAGGCAAACGTTCAGCCATCATTGATTATTCCTGGCGGCATCTCGATCACTGGTGGTAATGATGCAGTACTCAATATTAAAGATGCGTATGTACAGATTGGTAGCACAACAAGTAAGAATAACGCAGCCAATGGAACATTCACGATTAATATTGAGAACTCTATTGCTGAGTTTACCAATCAGCTTACATTCTCAGAGCCTACAAGCGGAATGAATCCTACTTTTAACCTAAATGTTAAGAATAGTGTTCTTACAACAGCTACAAAGCTCATCCTTGCAGCTCCAAAGTGCAATATGGTTGTTGATAACTCTACTATTGATGTTAAGACATACTTCCGTAATAGTGGTAATGTTGAGCTGAAGAATGGCTCTGTATTGAATGGTAACACTATTCAGTATGGTGAGAATGGTGGTCACGATGGTAAGACTACCGTAGATGCTTCTAAGTTTACAATTAAGGCTACATCTACTGGCCACGCTTACGATGGTAGGGGTACTGGCTCTATCACTCTTAAGAATGGTGCAGAGGTTTCAGTGGATTACTACAAGGCCTTGACTATTAACAGTGATGCTTCAAGCACATTTACTGGTACTGAGGTATTGTAATTAATAGTATTTATTAACTGAAATACTCATACATTTTGCGCTCGGCTTCGGCCGGACGCTTTTTTTATTGCTGACAATAAGAAAAATTTAAGACCATTGAGACAATAAGACAATTAAGATGGTTGCGACCGAAACCAAATTTTTGATTTTAGAGGAGCATATTTCGACCCGATAAAGAGACTACCCCGGATGGGATATACTGTGTGTATTTCTCATTCGGGGTAGTGATTGAGGGGCGGAAGATGCCCTATAAAATCGAAAATTATACTTCGGAGGTGAACTTAAAGCGTATATCCTTAAAGTTCTCCTGCGCAAGTGCCAAGGCATAGCTTGTATCGGCCAAGAAGACATCACGACCATGCTTGTCGACAGCCATGTTGGTGTGCTTACGGCGCTTGAAGTCGGCGAGTTGTGCCTCATTATCCGACTCGATCCAGCAGGCCTTATGTATCGAGATAGGCTCCCAGCGACACTTTGCGCCATACTCATGCTCGAGACGGTACTGTATGACCTCGAACTGTAGAGCGCCCACAGTGCCGATAATCTTGCGGCCATTAAGCGATGAGGTGAACAGCTGTGCAACACCCTCATCCATAAGCTGGTCGATACCCTTAGCCAACTGCTTGAACTTCATAGGGTCGGCATTCTCGATATAGCGGAAATGCTCAGGCGAGAACGATGGAATACCCGTAAACTTGAGCTTCTCGCCCTCGGTGAACGTGTCGCCAATCATAAACGTACCTGTGTCGTGCAGACCGATGATGTCGCCAGGGAAGGCCTCGTCGATGACAGACTTCTTCTCGGCCATAAACGCTGTAGGCGATGAGAACTTGAGCTGCTTGCCGCTACGCACGTGTAGGTAGTTCTTATTACGCTCAAACCTGCCCGAGCATATCTTCATAAAGGCGATACGGTCGCGGTGGTTAGGGTCCATATTGGCATGAATCTTAAATATGAAGCCTGAGAGTTTAGCCTCAGAAGGCTCTACTGTGCGGGTCTCGGTGGTGGCATTGCGTGGCGATGGAGCGATGCTTATGAAGCACTCCAAAAGCTCACGTACACCAAAGTTATTAACTGCCGAGCCAAAGAATACAGGGGCGAGGTTGCCGGCAAGATATTCGTCACGATCGAAAGCGTCGTAGACACCCTCTACCAGGTCGATATTCTCACGTAGCTGGTTGGCAAACTTATCGCCGATATACTCATCTATCTGTTTAGACTGTAGGTCGTTAATCTCTACGGTCGAGGCATCTGCCGTCTGTCGCTCATCCGAGGTAAACAGCGAGAGGTTATGCTCGTAGATGTTGTACACACCCTTGAACGTATCGCCCGAAGATATTGGGAAGGCCAAGGGGCGCACCTTAATCTTCAGCTCGTTCTCGATCTCATCGAGAAGGTCGAATGGATCCTTACATGGGCGGTCGAGCTTGTTGACAAAGACAATAACAGGGGTCTTGCGCATGCGGCAGACATCCATAAGACCGCGTGTCTGTGTCTCAACACCCTTAGCACCATCAATAACGATGATTACTGAGTCTACGGCAGTAAGCGTGCGGTAGGTATCCTCGGCAAAGTCCTCGTGACCTGGGGTGTCAAGGATATTAATCTTGCGCTCCTTATACTCGAAGCCCATGACCGACGTAGCCACAGAGATACCACGCTGGCGCTCAATCTCCATAAAGTCGGAGGTAGCTCCCTTCTTGATCTTATTGCTCTTGACTGCGCCCGCAACGTGTATTGCGCCACCAAAGAGCAGTAGCTTCTCGGTAAGCGTTGTCTTACCAGCATCAGGGTGGGCAATGACCGCAAAGGTACGGCGGCGGGTGATTTCATCTACGAGTGCCATATCGTCTTTATATTATATATAGGTATGTTCTATAAATTAGTAAAAATGTTATACTCTTTCGGCAGACTCTTTTATTCCGCTAACTTTTGTCGTGCAAAGATACGAAGCAAATTACAATAAGCAATAAAAAAATAGGTTTTGTCGGTTGTGTTTTATGAATTTTTTATACCTTTGTATGGATATATGTGTATCCATCCCCAAAGAACGAAGTTAATTAAAGGATTATGGCACAAGATAAGTACACTCTCAGAGAGGTAGCGTTGGGTGATAAGCAGTTAGAGCGTGAGTTTATCAACCTTCCAAAAAGATTATATCGCAACGAGCCTAATTGGGTATGCCCCATGGATAGCTCTATCAAGGCTGTGTTCGACCCTAAGAAGAATAAACTATTTCAGGATGGCGAGGCTATTCGCTGGGTGGCATTTGACAAAGAGGGTAGATGCGTAGGCCGTATCGCAGCATTCTACGATAATGTACATGCCTATTCCTACGAGCAGCCTACGGGAGGTTGCGGATTCTTCGAGGCCGAGAACGACCAGGAGCTTGCCAACCTGCTCTTCGATGCTTCGCTTAATTGGCTTAAGGAGCGTGGCATGGAGGCGATGGATGGCCCTGTAAACTTTGGCTCACGTGACGCTTGGTGGGGCTTATTGGTCGAGGGATTTGAGTATCAGCCACTATTCGAGAACCCTTACAACCATAGATACTACAAGGAGCTGTTCGAGAACTATGGCTTCCAGAACTACTTCAACCAGAACACATATCTCTGGGATGTATATAAGGATGATGTCAACGAGGTGGTACACGATCGTGTTAAGCGCCTTATGTCGACACCAGGCTACCGCTTTGCACCTATTGGCGATGAGGATTTGTATAGTGCCGTAGAGAAGTTCCGAGTGATATACAACAAGGCGTGGGCTCTGTTCACAGGAGTGCAGCCAATGACTGTTGAGGAGGCACGTAAGATGGCCGACACCATGGCACTTATCGTTGACCGTAACCTAATATGGTTTGCATACTTCAACGACGAGCCTATTGGCTTCTTCATCATGGTGCCAGACCTTAACCGTCTGATTGGCAAGTATAACGGCAAGTTCGGCATTATCAACAAGCTGCGCATGATGTGGGACTTGAAAGTGCGTAAGAAGTGCGACCGTATCTTCGCCATCATCTTTGGCATTACTCCAGAGTTCCAGGGCAAGGGCGTAGAGTCGGGCATGATGAAGTCTATATTGGAGGGCTACGTGCGTACCGACCGCAACGACTATAAGACCATTGAGTTTGCATGGATTGGCGACTTCAACCCTGTGATGAACCGCATGATTGAGCGCTACGTATGCGCACACCGCAACAAGATGCATACAACATACCGCTACCTGTTCGACCGCACTAAGGAGTTTACACGCTGTCCACGTGTGGGCTTCAAACCACGTCCCAAGACAGAGGCTCCAGCGGCCGAAGAGAGCGCAAAGAGCGAATAAACCGAAATAATAATAACAACTAAAACCGAAAAACTAAATGAAAACTACAGCATTTACCAAGTACCACATTGCTAATGGTGCTAAGATGGCAGAGTTCGCAGGCTACAACATGCCTATCGAGTTCTCGGGTATCAACGATGAGCATATCAACGTTCGTGAGAAGTGTGGCGTGTTCGACGTAAGCCACATGGGCGAGATTTGGGTTAAGGGTCCACGTGCTACAGAGTTCCTACAGCGCATCACCACAAACAACGTATGCGACTTGTTTGACGGCAAGGTGCAGTACACCACAATGCCTAACGGTAAGGGTGGTATCGTTGATGACGTGTTGGTATATCGTGTTAACGAGAATAAGTATATGCTCTGCGTAAACGCTGCTAACGAGCAGAAGGATTGGGAGCATATCTGCCGCGAGGGCGAGGCTTTTGGTCTTAAGGCTGGCGAGGAGCTTGAGAATGGCTCAGCAAAGACTGCACAGCTTGCCATCCAGGGTCCTTTGGCTATGAAGCTTGTTCAGAAGATGACCGACGAGCAGGTTGAGGATATGGAGTACTACACATTCAAGATCTGCAAGGTGGCTGGTTGCGAGGTAATCCTCTCTACTACAGGCTACACAGGCTCGGGCGGTTGCGAGATCTACATGTACAACGAGGATGCCGACACTATCTGGGAGGCTATGTGGAAGGTTGGCGAGGAGTTCGGCCTTAAGAATATCGGCCTTGGCGCTCGTGATACTTTGCGTCTTGAGAAGGGCTTCTGCCTCTATGGTAACGATATCGACGACACTACATCACCTATTGAGGCTGGTCTTAACTGGCTCACTAAGTTCGTTGACAATAAGCCATTTATCGACCGTGAGCTTATGGAGCGTCAGAAGAAGGAGGGCGTAACTCGCAAGCTCGTAGGTTTCAAACTTATCGATCGTGGTGTGCCACGTCACGAGTATGCTTTGACCGACCTTGAGGGTAACCACATCGGTCATGTTACATCAGGCACAATGTCGCCTTGCTTGAAGATTGGTATCGGTATGGGCTACGTTAAGCCAGAGTTTGCTAAGGCAGGCACTCAGATCGCTGTTGAGGTGCGTGGCCGTCTGCTCAAGGCTGAGGTTGTACGTCTACCATTCGTATAATCAGTTATACACCTTACCTGTCGGTGTTGCAGAAATGTGGCGCCGACAGCTTTTTTTTATAATTTCCGAAAAAAAAGCGGCGTAAGGTGCTATATCTCGATATTTATTTGTATATTTGTGTTGTTATTGGTGGCGTTGTATATGTCGTTGGGCATATGTTGCGCTTGTATGAAGCAGAAAATTAGTGACATAACAATCAAGTTTATTCATTTATAACCTTTTAACTTAACTTAAAACTATGGATGTAAAAGTTATCATGGCCAATTTGGAGGCCAAGCACCCTGGCGAGAGCGAGTACTTGCAGGCAGTTCAGGAGGTATTGGAGTCTATCGAGGAGGTATACAACCAGCACCCCGAGTATGAGAAGGCAAAGATCGTTGAGCGTATGGTCGAGCCAGATCGTATCTTCACTTTCCGTGTAACATGGGTAGACGACAACGGTGAGGTTCAGACTAACCTCGGTTACCGCGTTCAGTTCAACTCAGCTATCGGTCCTTACAAGGGCGGTTTGCGTTTCCACCCAGCTGTTAACCCTTCAATGTTGAAGTTCCTCGGTTTCGAGCAGACTTTCAAGAACGCTTTGACTACCCTTCCTATGGGTGGTGCTAAGGGTGGCGCTGATTTCAACCCTGTTGGCAAGTCTGACGGTGAGATCATGCGTTTCTGCCAGGCATTTATG
Source organism: Alistipes sp. (assembly GCA_045590115.1). Taxonomy (GTDB): domain Bacteria; phylum Bacteroidota; class Bacteroidia; order Bacteroidales; family Rikenellaceae; genus Alistipes. Next base: position 16,577 of record JAZNQJ010000141.1, read on the forward strand.
CAGGAGTTGTGGAACAACATCGGCGTAGATACTGACGTTCCAGCAGGTGACGTAGGTGTTGGTGGTCGTGAGATCGGCTTCCTCAATGGTATGTACCAGAAGCTCGCTCGTAAGTACCACACTGGCGTATTGACAGGTAAGGGTATGACTTGGGGTGGTTCAATCCTCCGTCCTGAGGCTACTGGTTTCGGTGCTTTGTACTTTGTAGAGCATATGTTGGCTAAGGCTGGCAAGGATATCAAGGGCAAGACTGTTGCTGTATCAGGCTTCGGTAACGTAGCTTGGGGTGCTGCAACTAAGGCTACTGAGCTTGGCGCAAAGGTTATCGCTATCTCTGGTCCTGATGGCGTTTGCGAGATCCCTGGCGGTATCACTAAGGATATGATCGACTACATGCTCGAGATGCGTTCTTCAAACCGCAACCGAGTTGAGGATATGGCAACTAAGTTCCCAGAGGCTGCTAAGTTTACTGCTGGTAAGAAGGCTTGGTCAGTTAAGTGTGACATCGCACTTCCTTGCGCATTCCAGAACGAGTTGAACGAGGCTGATGCTAAGGAGCTTTTGGCTAACGGTACATGGTGCTGCGCTGAGGTTTCTAACATGGGTTGTACTCCTGAGGCTATCCACGCATTCCAGTCAGCAGGTGTCCTCTTCGCTCCTGGTAAGGCAGTTAACGCTGGTGGTGTAGCAACTTCTGGTCTTGAGATGACTCAGAACTGTATGCACATTTCATGGTCAGGTGAGGAGGTTGACGAGAAGCTCCACTTCATCATGAAGTCTATCCATGAGGCTTGCGTTCAGTTTGGTACTCAGGCTGATGGCACTATCAACTATGTTAAGGGTGCTAACGTTGCCGGCTTCATGAAGGTTGCACAGGCTATGCTTGAGCAGGGTATCATCTAATTCTTTTCGATTTTAGAGGGCACCTTTAGCCTATCCTAAACAAAATCCCACGGGCTGTACGCAAGTACTATCCCGTGGGATTTCTT
>JAZNQJ010000142.1:0-2973 GCA_045590115.1 Alistipes sp.
CGACGAGGGTACGATGAGCCTAAGCTACTGCATACATGATCTTAATGGTGCTTATGAGAAGATGAGCCGAGCTTCGGTGGTAATAGTGAACAGCGACAGTACCACACGCTTTGTTGCCACTTGGGTATGTGGCGGACAAACCTTCGCATTCGACTGGTCAGGTGCCGTCAAGGGCTACACCTACGAGGATGTGTCGGGACAGAGGCTCGAATTCACGCCTACCTACGTTGAGGTGTCGGATGCCGGCTTTGCAGGCCTATACTTCTACTTCTACGACGCACGTGAGAACGAGCTTGTACTCAACTACTACCGTAACGGGGTATATATGCCCTATATCAACTATGATGGCATAAGTATCGACATCGAGACTTCGGACTATACCTTCGAGTACTCGGACAACGGCAATGGCACGTATAACTACAACGCCCGCTTTGTGACTATCGACGGACGTATTATAGAGTTTAGTGGCGCACTGCCTACAACAGTAAGCTAACGGTAACATAAGCCTAAAAATGAGCGGAGCTTCCCACCTGCGGGAGGCTCCGCTGTCGTATTGTGGTATGGTAGTTGTCTATTGCAGCTATGCCCTCGCATGTGTGGGGGTGTAAAGCATATAGCTCTATGAAAAGATTTCTACAACTATGCGCCGTTGTCATACTTCTGGCAGGTGGAGTACAACGTGCCGATGCGCAAAAGTTCGCGCTAAAAACAAACCTGCTCTACGATGCCACAGGTACGGTAAACTTCGGTGTAGAGATGGCATTAGCACCACGTTGGACCCTCGACATGCCCGGAAACATCAACGACTGGAAGATGTACAACGGCAGAGAGTGGAGACACTTCCTCACACAGCCCGAAGCACGCTATTGGTTCTGCAATAGGTTCTCAGGGCACTTCCTCGGCATTCATGCCCACTATGGCCGATACAACATGGGCAACATCAAGAACGGCATCAAATTCCTCGGCACCAACTTCGCAGCACTCACCGACAACCGCTTCGACGGCTGGCTGCTCGGCGCAGGTGTCGGCTATGGCTACGCCTTTGTCCTGGGCCGTCATTGGAACCTGGAGCTGGAGCTGGGCATAGGCTATGCCTACCTTGAATACGACAAGTACCGCTGGGCCACAGGCGATAAGCTTGAGAGCCATGCCCATCACAACTATTTCGGCATCACAAAGCTAAATGTGGGACTATCCTATCTATTTTAAATTCTGAAGGTTATGAGAAAGATATTATTACTTTTGGCGAGCATGGCCATCATCTGCGGTGCTTCGGCACAGATGGCACCCAAGAAGAGCGACTTTCAAGGTGCTAAAATCTCGAATGTTGCGCTTAAGCGTAGTGGCGAGATGCTACGCATAACCATGAACGTGGAGCTTGGAAGCAAGCATATGCGCACCAACTGCGCAACGATATATACCCCGGTGCTATACAACGATGGCAACGAGATAGCAATGCAGTCGGTGGGCGTATATGGCCGTAACCACTACTACGCCATGTTGCGTGATGAGAAACACCACTCAAGCGTACCCCTCGATTGGCAGCTGCGCCATAGGGACCTCCCCGCCGAGATTGACTATGTCGCTGAGGTGGAGTATGAGCCATGGATGAATGGCGCCGACCTATCGCTCGTGGAGCAGGTATATGGCTGCCATAATAAGCTTATCGCCGTTGGCGACATCATCGTGGGCGAGTACTCGGAGCCTACGATAGTGCCTACATACCTCTTCATACTCCCTGAGCGTGTGGAGAGTGGCGTGACACACTATGCTCGCACAGCACATGTCGACTTCCCCGTAAATGTTGCCACCATAGACCCTAATTTCAATAGCAACCGCCATGAGATAGCCATCATAGATGGTAACCTTGACTCGTTGCGCACAAATGCCAATGTGGTGATAACAAAGGTTGTGGTGCGTGGCTCAGCATCGCCTGAGGGTGGCCAGATGTTCAATGCCGAGCTTGCCGAGGAGCGTGCCGACGCACTTGTGAAGCATATTCGTGAGCATTATAATGTGCCAAGCAACATACTTACAACACTCCATGAGACAAACCAATGGGCCGATGTGCGTGCGTGGGTTGAGCAGTCTGACCTCAAGAATCGCAATGGCGTGGTGCAGCTGCTAAGCTCTAACGTAGCCCCTGATAGACTAAATACCATGCTCATGGAGCGATACCCCGAGGAGTATGAGCATATCCTCACTCAGTTCTACCCCTCGTTGCGACGTGCCGAGTACGATATTGAGTACGACGTGAAGAACTATAAGGATATAGAACATATTGTCGCTGTGGCCATTAGCTCGCCTGCAACGCTCAGCACCGATGACCTCACTACTGCCGCCTCGCAGCTTAACGAGTCAAGCCCGGAGTTTGACAATGTAATACTTACTATCGTGGCCAAGAACCCTAACGACACTACGGCAAATATCAATGCCGCCAATGTGGCTATGCGTCGTGGCGAGCTGCGCCATGCCGAACGCTACCTCAGTCGTGCAGGCACCTCTGCCGAGGCCGACTATGCACGTGCGCTCTATGCCATCCACCAGGGTAACTATGGCGAGGCTAAGCGTCTGCTTAAGCGTGTCGAGGGCAAGGTCGCCCACGCCTCAAAACTCCTTACGAAGCTAAATCAGCTGCCGTTGTAACCACCTATCAAGACTAAATAAAGGTTGCTTCGGCAGCCTTTATTTAGTTGATAAACAATGTTATACAAAGCTATACGGAGCTTAAAAATGGCTTGATGCGAAAAAATATTTCTCAATAATTTGTAACTTTTGTAAAAGTTTTATACCTTTGCACCGCAAACGGTTACTCAGGCCGAGTAACTTTTTCAAGATCCTGCGGATATGGTGTAATTGGTAGCCACGTCAGACTTAGGATCTGATGCCGAGAGGCGTGGGGGTTCGAGTCCCTTTATCCGCACAAGCGCGACACTTTTTCGAGTGTCGCGTTTTTGCGTATAAAGGGACTCG
>JAZNQJ010000143.1:0-16361 GCA_045590115.1 Alistipes sp.
TTAACTATTTTTTTAACCATTATTTTTACACAAACAATGAAAGCTAGATTTATTGCATTGGCGGCATTGGTACTCGGTATGGTATCATGTCAGCAGGATGTCGATACCATCGCCCCTGTTGGTGGTGAGGTAGACTTCCAGCTCGCTGTTGCTGCTCCTGAGCTTGTTGGCACACGTGCTGGCGAGGAGGGTAAGGCAGACGACAACAAAGCTATGGATAGCGCATTTGGTGCTATCGACTATTTGCAGGGCGCTACAACTGGCGACTACCGTCAGGATTGGGGCGACGTGGACCTTCGTTACACTCTTGAGGTGTATGACAAGGCAACCAGCTATGATGGTGCTACACCTGTTAAGGATCGCCAGGTAGTTATCGTTGATAAGTACCAGCCTGTTGTTTTTGACCTTCGCTTGGTGCCTGGTCGCGACTACCACTTCGTAGTATTCGCTGACTTCGTTGCGCAGGATGAGTACAAGAAGGATGCTACTGCTCAGCTTAGCGTTGTCGGTATCCGTTACAATATTGGCGCTACTTTGGCCAACATCGAGGTTATCAACGAGACTATCAATGATGAGGTAGCTGTCTCTTACTTCGCTACCAAGGACATCAAGGTTACCAACTCTGCTGCACAGGACATCGTCTTGAAGCGTCCATATGGTAAGGTGCGTGTTATCGCTACTGACCTTGCTGAGCTTAACCTAAATGTTCACCCTAAGAGCGTTGTTGTTGAGTATGAGTCATTCAACCCTAACAAGTTCAACGCTGTAACTGGTGACATCGATGGTGAGTACGCTGTTAAGAGCTTCACTACTACTTTCGTAGACAACGTTCGTAACAACATGGGTAGCCACTACTACAACGCTGGTTACGACGCTAAGACCTCTAAGGCTGTGAACGGCACTGTACGTAACTCACACATCACTCTCTTCACTGACTACATCCTTGGCGAGAACGCAGATGAAGATGGCACTTATCCTCAGACTCCTATCCACTTCACTATGACTGTGAACGATGGCAAGGGTGGTGAGATTAAGACTACTGCTTTCACTACTGATATCCCTGTTGAGCGTAACAAGCTCACTACTGTTATCGGTAACGTGCTTACTACTGCTACCGAGATCGAGGTTCGCATCGACGATAACTTCGCTGGCGAGTATGTTCAGTCATCTTGGGATGGCAAGGCAAAGGAGCCTAAGAAGGATACTGAGGGCAACTGGATTATCACTGAGGCATCGGAACTCGCTTGGTTGGCTGACCAGGTAAACGGTACAACTCGTGCTGCTGGCCGCACTTTCGAGGGCGAGACATTCAAACTTACTAAGGATATCGACCTTAACAACGAGCGTTGGACTCCTATCGGTGCTACTGGTAAGTTCCTCGGTACTTTCGATGGTCAGAACCACAAGATTACCAACCTCTTCGTATCTGAGATAGACAAAACTCCTGTAGGTTTGTTCGCCAGCGCACGCAACATCAAGAACGTTAAGGTTATCGGTGCTGAGATCTACGGTCACTACAAGGCTGGTGTTATCTCGGGTGATGGTCTTTGCGCTAAGATCGAGAACTGCCACGTTGAGAATGCTAAGGTTGTAGTTACTCCTTACAAGAAGGATGACGCTAACAACGTTGGTGGTATCGTAGGTTACCTCTCTGCAGAGTCTACTGCTTATGTTAAGGGCTGCTCTGTAAAGAACGCTGAGATTACTGCTTACCGCAAGGTTGCAGGTATCGTAGGTGCGGCAAATGGCCCTGCTGAGGTATCTGGCAACACTGTTGAAAACGTAACTGTAACTGCTGACCAGACAGTTGAGTACGTAGAGTTTAAGGCTGCTGAGGCTGGCGCTATCGCTGGTTACAAGCACGCTAATGCAAAGCTCGAGAACAATACTATTAACGAGGGTGTAAATGTTATCGTTAAGGTAGATGCTGACGACGAGCTTAACGCAGCTGTTGCTGGTGCTGCAGCTGGCAACGTTATAGAGGTTAAGGCTGGTACATACAAATTCCCATTGAACTCATTCAAGGCCGCTATCACCCTTAATTGTGAGGCTGGCGTAGTATTCGATGGCAATACTCAGCTTAACATCAAGGGCTCTACAATCAATGGCGCAACATTCACAAGCGCATCAGGCAACACCATTAACCAGACTATCAACGCCTCATTGAAGAACTGTAAGTTCATCGGTGGCAAGAATGCTTTCCGCTACTGCTACGCTGGCGAGACTTGCGAGTTCGAGAATTGCGAGATAGATGGTGCTGTTTATGGTATTCACTTCGATGGTGGTGAAAACGATGTAACTCTTACAAACTGTAAGATCAGCGGTTTCAACGCATTTGCTGGCAAAATTACCAAGCTTACTTTCAACAACTGTGAGTTCAAGGCTACAGGCAAGAGCGGTTACAACGGTGCAAACCTTTGGGGTAAGACCGAGATCAACAACACTACATTTGTATTCGACGGTGTTGCTGGCACTGAGTGGATTGGTCTTAACGCTGCTACTGAGGCTGGCGACGAGATTAAGCTAACAGGCTGCAAAGTTGTTGATGGCGAGGGCAATGAGCTCCCATTGTTCCAGTACTTTGCTAACTACCAGGAGGGCGACAAGGTTACTATTGATGGTGTAGTATACACTGTTGGCGATGGCTCTATTAAGGATGCAGAGGGCAATTACCACGTATCATCAGTTTCTGCTATCAAGGATGCCGTAAAAGTAAAGAACGCTACAGTTTACGTATATCCTGATGCTGAGGATGGCGTATATGACATTGAGAGCAAACTCTCATTGGCTGAGGGCGTACGCCTTATCGGCGTAGGTGAGGAGCCTGTTAAGATCACCAACTCATGGTCTTCAAACCTCTTTGCAAATCAGGCACACTTCACTGACACATATATGGAGAATATCTGCGCAGATAACAACCTCGTTATCGACGCAGGTATCGCTAACGGTAACGTAGTATTTAAGAAGTGTATCTTCGGTGGCGATCGTGCTCACCAGGGTGTTCACTTCGATAGCGGTAACGGTACTATCACATTCGAGGAGTGTACTTTTATCGGCCGTAACATGCTCGGCTCTTCTATCGAGAAGGTAACATTCAACAAGTGCTACTTCGAGAACAAGCGCTCATCACTCACAGGTGCTGACAAGTGGACAGGCGTTAATATGTGGGGTAAGTACGAGTTCAACGAGTGTAGATTCGGTACTGAGGCTCATTGTAGCGTTAAGTGCGACGGTGTGGTTGCTGCATTCAACAATTGCTCATTCGATGATGCACGCGACATCACATCAGTTGTTAACTACGACGGCGAGTTCGATGCTGAGATCACTTTCGACGGCAACAAGTATATTGCCGAGGGTCTTCTCGAGAATGAGAATGGCGATCAGATCGCATACTCTGAGGCTGGCTTGAAGGAGGCATTGGAGAATGGTGGTACCGTAGTTCTTGCTAACCCATTCACTATCGATCAGTCAGAGACTAACGGTTATGGCAAGACAGGTATCAATATGACAAATGGTGGTACGCTCGATGGTAATGGCAACGAGCTTGGCGCTCCTGGATCAACTGGTACTTGGGATTCAGCGATCAACACTTCAGGTGGTACTATCAAGAACATCAAGGTTACTAAGGGCTTCCGTGGCATCTTCATCAAGAAAGACAATAACCACAACGAGAAGCTTTACCTCGACAACGTAACTATCGATGGTACAACATATACCATCAGCTGCGACTCAGGTAACGGCCTTGGTCTTGAGGCTACAAACTCAACATTTAAGGGCTGGACTTCGTACGCCGCAACGTTGGGCAACGCCAAGTTCACTGACTGCTACTTTGGTTATGGCAACGGCTATTCATTCTGCCGTCCATATGCTCCAACTGAGTTCGTAGGCTGCGAGTTTGAGGCTGGTCTCACATTGGATCCACGTGCTGATGTTACATTCGAGAACTGCACATTTGGTGGTGTGGCTCTGACAGATGCGAACATTGCCGATCTTGTAACAAACACTGCAAAGGTTACTATAAAGTAATAACGCTCGGTCATTAGGCCGAAATACCAAGCAGCACTCCGAGTGGAGTGCTGCTTTTTTTGTTGTTTAAGGGTTGTTCGAAGGGTAGTTCGTGCCTATCGGCACTAAAGAGTAGTGCGCAAGCTGATGCTTGCTAAAGGGTAGAGCGCTGCTACGCAGCTAAAGTGTAGCACGCTCGCCTATGGCGAGCTAAAGGGAAAATCACAAAAACAACTCTTTAGCACCGTTAGGTGCGAACATCACTTTAGCAAACTTGTTTGCGACCTACCCTTTAGCAAACTTGTTTGCGAACAACCCTTTTCACTACCCTTTAGCAAGCTTCAGCTTGCGAACAACACTTAAACACCCCATCGCACAAAAAAACGGCCACCCCAAAGGGCAGCCGCATAAATCGATAAACAACCTACTACAAGTACAGCTTAACGCCGAAGAAGTAGGTACGTGGGAGCGAAGGGCCATAGATATAGGCTGAGTCACGACCAGCACCCTCGTCCAAATCTCGCTGATAGGAGTCAAAGATATTCTTCACACCAGCATTAATCTCAAGGTTAACGACATTGCTGAGGTTGAACGTATAGCCGAGCTTAAAGCCAAAGTCCCAAAACGACTCTGTACGCACCTCCGAATCGGGATGCTCAACGCCGAGGATATCGGTATATGCTGCATGCTGAACAAGCATAGGGCCGGTAAAGGTGCCGAAAACCGAGGCATTGAAGCGCTTAGTGATATAGAAGTTTGAGTTCATATATCCATAGTGATCGGGCGAGCGAAACATAGTGCGCTGAGCCTCGACATCCTCAGACCACTGCTCAGGCTCTACATACATACTCTTCTGGAATGTATAGCCGAGCTGAACATCGAACACCGAAGGGATACCAAGCTTAATTTCAGCAGTAATACCACCAACACGTGCGCCAGCAGCATTGCGACGTAACTTATATATATAGTTATTACCCTCAGCATCGGTCTCCTCACGAGTATTCTCCAGCGTAAACACATCGTTAAGCATGGTATAGAAGCCCTCCAAGAGGATATTTGCCTGCAGGCGACCAAACGAGTGGTAGTAGTCGGCCGAGGCACTAAACGAATGCGAGGTCTCAGGGCGCAGGTCGGGGTCGATCTCGATGATAGATACCGAGTGGTTAAGGGCATCGATATGCAAATCCTCGTTATAGGCCTGGGGCGCACGATAGCCACTCGAGTAGCTGAGGCGCAAGCCGAGATCATCAATAGGACTATAGCGCACGCTGGCACGTGGCGCAAAGATGGGCCTATCGATCATGTTATGCTTGTCGAGGCGGAAGCCGATAACGGCATTCAGCTTGTCGCTCTTCCACTCGTTCTGAGCAAATAGACCAATGGTAGAGGTCTGCTGGTTAAGCTCTCGGCCTGTAGCGTGGTATACATCGTTGAGCGTATTGTAGTTATACTCAACGCCCGCAGTAAGCTCGGCAGGGAGTCCCGCCTTATAGTTGAACGTATACTGACCACCGCCAACAAGCGTAAAGTCATTCGTAGCGCCATAGGCATTAGGATTCATATCTGTGCCAAAATAGCTTGAGCGGTCGATACCCTGTGCCGAAACGTAGACACTTGCACGATGACGCATCGTGGGGAAGTAGTCGAAACGTAGACCACCGCCATCAATATTATGGTCGAGCTGCTCGCAGATCATAGCCTTGTGAGGTGCTTCGGTGAGGTTATCGCCACCACGACGGAACTCGTGGATATGGTGATACTCTGCCGTAAGGCGTGAGTGCGCCGAGGTCTTATAGTAGGCTCTGAAGCCAATGGTCTCGGAGCGTAGCTTAGTAATATCCGAGAAGCCATCATCGTTACGGTCGTAGCCACCACGACTCTTAACCTGGCCAAAGACATAGGCACCCATCTTATAGTCATCCGAGAGGAACGCACCACCCAGCGAGGTGTTGATATCGGGAGTGCCATCCTCCATGATATTCGTGGTGTTAGAGAGCGAGAGGGTGTTACGCACAGGGTCCTTGGTGATGATATTAACCACACCGCCGATAGCATTGGAGCCATAGAGTGCCGAGCCACCACCACGTATCACCTCGACACGCTCAACCATAGCAACAGGCATAAGGTCAAGGCCATAGACACCCGCCAAGGATGAGAATATAGCTCGGCTATCGAGCAAAATCTGCGAATACTGACCCTCAAGGCCATTGATGCGTAGCTGTGGTGCGCCACAGTTGCCACATGTATTCTCAACACGCAAGCCCGACTGAAAGTTCATAGCCTCAGACAATGCCGAAGAGGCTGTACCCTCAAACAACTTCTTTGAGGCCACATTAACCACCGTAGCTGTCTGACGGCGGTTTGTCTCGTTACGTGTTGCCGACACCACGACCTCGTCAACAAGTGTCGAGGCCTCATCAAGCACAATGTTAAGCTCGGTAGAGGTGCGCTGAACAACGTTGATATCCACCTCCACACTCTCATAACCAATGGCCGACACCACTATAGTATGCTCTCCTGTAGGCACATTATTTAATATATAGTGTCCTGTGCCATTTGCTGCGCAGCCAACAGTAGTACCCTGGATGGCGATTGTGGCATAGGCGATATGCTCTTTAGTCTTTGAGTCAAGCACATGACCAAAGATGTTGGAGTCTGAGTTTTGGGATTTTCCATGGTGGATAATCTCCACATTCGGAGGTAGTGGTTTATCCTCCTGAGCATAGGTTACAAATGGGGCAAGGGCGAGTAGTGCTAAAATTAAAATTCTCTTCATAAGTTGCTATATAACATCATTGTAGCGTGGCGCAAACTATGCCACGACTAATAAAAAAGTGTGTAAACACCCAATACGGGCTTTTGGTGTAAAATGATGTTATGCAACGGGAGGAGCGCGCAACGACTCACCACTAACGCTCTGTGATATAGCGTTATACGAGGATGGGATGACTGCCACAAACTCCACAAAATCATCGCCCTGCTCTATGGTAAATATTGTGATAGCAAGTGCCTCGCTTATAGCCTGGCGAGCTATAATATCGAGCGAAGATGTAGAGTGGCTATGCGACTCTGGCGACCCTGAGAATGGGTGCGAGTGGACAATAGTATGTTCGTCTATTTGGTGTCGGTGCAGAAATAGCGTAGTACTCGTGAGGTTGAACATCACCACCACAAGTAGCATTAGGTTGAATATGTTACGTTTAGCTATCTGCACTTTACCGAGATTTTCGGCCGCAAAGATACAAATATATTGTTGTTATACAATAGCGCTACATATAATATATTCAAATTAGTAGACCTACTCATGCTTATATATTGCCCCCGACATGGCAACACCACCAAAACCGAGCGCTTCAAGATATTTCATATCTTGCTGAGTAACACCACCTAAGGCTATAACTTTGCTGTCAATTATTCCTCTTTGCGATGCCCAAGTAAGCTCCTCATGCGAAAATGCCGAGCGGTAGCCCTGTTTGGAAATACTATCGAATATTGGGCTGAGGAATAGGTAGTCGCACTCATCTTTAAACCTGATAACCTCCTCGAACGAGTGGCATGAGCGAGTGCGTGAGCCTGAGTAGCTGGCGGGCAAGGCACTAACATTCTTATTGAGATGAATGCCTCGCAGGCCAAACTCATGGTAGAGTTCCGCATAGTCGTGGACAACTATCTTTGACCTCTGCGTAGGCGTAAGCTCACGAAGCAACGCTCGGCAATAGTCGATATCTGCCTGAGGCTTACGCAGATGGACAATATCTATGCCATCGGCAAGGAGGTGCCGAATAATGGCAACCTCCCCGCAGATAACAGTAGGTAGCGTTACGGCTATCTTTAGCATACGACTAACGCTTTAGCTTTGCAATGATTAGCTCCGCAACCTTACGTCCCGAAAGCAACATACCGCCAAAGATAGGACCCATGCGTGGTGTGCCACTTACGGCCGAAGCAGCCATACCGCAGACATAGAGACCTGGGTATATCTCCTTGGTGCCGTTGACAACCTCCTCCTCGCCCGACACAACATCCAACGAGCGCTCGCCAATAACATCGCCCGTATCAGTTGCGAGCCTGATACCATTCTTGCGAGCCACCGTACGACACATCTCGCTATCGTGGCCTGTGCCATCAACGACACATCGTGCCAAGATATTGAGTGGGTCTACGTGCAACCCCTCACGCAATACAGGAGTCCAATTTACAACCACGCCACTTACCACATTCTGCTTAAATATCACATCCTCAACCGAGTAGCAGTTAAACACTGTAGCACCCTCATGCACAGCCTTATAGAGCAGTGCCGAAGTACTCTCTACCGAGTCCATAACGTAGAGGTTGTCATCATACTTTTGGTGGTTAATCTCAAACTCCTTCACAATGTCGAGTGCCTCCTCTTGCACCACAATCTGGTTGAACATCATAGCACCACCCCACATACCGCCACCGGGCGATAGCTTTCTGTCGAACAATGCCACACGCAGTCCCGCCTTAGCCAGGTAGTAGGCTGCAACAATACCCGATGGGCCACCGCCAACAATAGCCACATCAAGCTCCAAATTCTGCTCAAGTTTGTCAAAATAGGTACTCACGATACCCTTCGATACACGTCTTTCAATCATAGTTTTAAATAATTTTAAATCGTTTTTATAAGTCTCGGATAATTAGTGTTATTCAATATTTCTATCTTAATAGTTCTACCATTTCCATCATCATAGCTTCGGGACATTGGGCATTTAACACCGCGCCACTCAGTGCTATACCACTTACGCCACAGGCCAAGAGGTCAGGGATATCATCCTTGGTAATTCCACCGATGGCAACAAGCGGAATCGTGATGCCAGCACGTTGCATCTGCTCCATAATATTGCGGTATCCCTCAAGTCCGAGAGTAGGTGCAAGGCGTTGCTTGGTGGTAGTAAAGCGATAGGGCCCGCATCCAAAATAGTCGGGTTGTGTGCCCGCCATATGCGCCACGATATCGTCGAACGAATTTACCGTAGCACCGATAATATACTTACTACCAAGTATTTCACGAGCTTTAGCAACGGGCATATCCTCCTTGCCAAGATGCACGCCATCAGCCACAATACGCTTTGCAAGCATCACATCGTCATCAATGATAAAGGTCGCACCATAGCTTCGGCACATAGCCTGAACCTCAAGAGCCGTAGTCTCCAAAAGCTCCGCATCAGCACCCTTCATGCGAAGCTGCACCCAGCGACAGCCTCCCTTCAACGCCAAGCGTGCCGAGTCGACAGATGTGTAGCGGTCGGTGTGGTGTGTGATAAACTGTAGACTGAAATTACTGCTCTTCATAGATTAACATCGGTTGTGGGTTAAACAGGTGATTTACAGGCCCAAAACCTCTGCCTATGCAGATATCGGCACCAGCCTTGATAGCCTCTGACACATACTCCTTGGCACAGCCTACAGCCTCCTTTAGTTCACAACCCTGAGCCATATATGCTGCAATAGCCGATGAGAGCGTACACCCTGTGCCATGAATATTTTTTGTTGCGATGGTGGGCGACGTAAAGTATGATACTTCAATACCCGAAGTGGTAGATTTGTAGAGGATATCGGTCTTTGTGTCTCCTTGCTCGTGACCACCCTTGAGCAGTATTGCCTGCGCACCAAACTCGGCAAGTTTACGTACAGCTAAGAGCTTCTCATCTAAGGTAGATAGTGGCATTGCAGTAAGCGCACTCATCTCTGGGATATTTGGCGTAACAAGCTGTGCCATCGGCAGCAATCGTTGCTTTATAACCTCCTGAGCCTCAATAGATAGCAGTCTATGTCCGCTGCTTGACACCATCACAGGGTCGAGTACGATTGGAACAGAGTAACTTGATAGTGCATCTGCAACGGCATTTACAAGCTCAACATTCGCAAGCATGCCAATCTTGACAACCTTAGGGGAGATATCCTCCATAACGGCGATAATCTGGTCGTAGACCATATTTGCCGGCAGTGCAAATTGCGAGTTTACGCCACATGTATTTTGCGCCGTAATGGCTGTGATGGCTGTAGCACCATAGACTCCAAGAGCCGAGAATGTCTTAAGGTCAGCCTGTATACCCGCACCACCAGAAGAGTCTGAGCCAGCGATAGATAGCACTACGGGATAGTGCTTTTGATGTTTAAGATGTGAGTGGTTGCGCCCCTCAGCGTTGTTAACTTTTAGTTCCATGAGAGCCTAATTTAAAAGTTCTACAACAGGGGTCGCCTAAGACGAAAAAAACGCATACCTACAATACGGGGTATGCGTTATGATATTATCCACAATTCCTACGGCAGTACTAACTGCATCAGGTTCGAGGGTCTAATCTCAGCCACTTAAGGCACCCCTTTGTCATACGCAAAGATAGTAAAAAATTCGTAACTACACACTATTACATGATAAAAATTGTATCTTTGCGCCCTAACTATGAGATTAGCAGAGTACCGACCATACTACAAGCGCCTACTTGGGCTTGCTGCACCGGTTGTCATCGCACAAGCTGGCCAGCTCATCACGCAGTTTGCCGACACCGCCATGGTGGGCAACTACGGTGGCGAGGACCCTGTGCCATTGGCTGCCGTATCGCTGGGTAGCTCGCTATTCTTGCTAATATATCTTGCCGCCTTAGGCCTTGCCCTGGCTATAACACCATTGGTTGGCGAACACTTTTCCCGTGGCGAGCGAGAGAGGGTGGGCCACCTATTTCAAAATGGTATTGTCTACTCGCTTATAATTGGCGTTGTAGCAACAGGTATAGCCCTGATAATTAGGCCATTTATCGGATTACTTGGAGAGTGGATGTCAAGTCCAGGCCAGAGCGTGGAGGCAGTTGCCCAGATGGCACTACCCTACTACGACATGCTGGTATGGAGTATTTTCCCGCTGATGATATTCCTCGCCGTAAAGCAGTTTTTGGAGGGTATAGGCAACACCAAGATTGCGATGTGGATAACACTTGGTGGCAATATCATCAACATCTTCCTAAACTACGTCTTTATCTTCGGCAACTTTGGCGCTGAGCAGATGGGCGCTGAGGGTGCAGGACTTGCCACCCTACTATCTCGCATAGGGCAAATGGTGGCTATCGTGGTGGTATTCTTCGCATGGCGTAGGCTACGCATCTACCGCACATTCTTCAGTCGTAAAGCACTCAAGCTAAGCTACATGGCATCGCTACTGAGGATAGGTTGTCCGATATCGTTCCAGATGGTATTGGAGTCGGCGGCATTTATCCTCACATCGATACTTGCGCTCTCGTTTGGCGAGGTTGCGGCAGGTTCGATGCAGGTCGCCTTCAGCATCGCCAACATAGCGTGGATGATTACCGTAGCCATAGGCTCGGCATCGACAATCGTTGTGTCGCATATCTACGGTAGTGGACAGCAAGATGAGCTACGCCCTACGGTGATGGCAACATACCATCTCGGTCTACTGTGGGCAGTGATTATGGCGGTGGTATTCATCGTGTTGCGAGAGCCTATATCGGCAATATTCACCGACAACTTAGAGGTTATCGCACTTACTTCGGAGCTGATGCTGCTTATTGCCATCTACCAATTCTCGGATAGTGTTCAGGGCCTATCGATCAGCATGCTTCGTGGCTTGCAGGATGTAAAGATTATCATGCCTATAGTGCTATGCAGCTACCTGGTGCTAAACATCCCCATAGGAGTCGTACTTGCCTACCATTTTGACCTCGGCTGTCATGGCTTAGTCATCGGTCTTATTGTGGGTCTTAGCTCGGCAGCCCTGCTTACCGCCCTGAGAATTCGGAAAAATCTTCGCTAAGAGGCTGCAAACTCCTCCATTCATTCCGCAAAAATGCCCATTCGGAACATTAATCGTGCCACTTATTAAAAAACTTTAATAAAACCTTTTCTTATTTAATATATTGTATTACCTTTGCACTCTGAGTGTTTGTACCCCTACGACCACCTTACTTAGATATTGTGGTCGTACGTTATTTTTTAAGAAGTAGGTAATTTTTGTAATAAAAAACGATAATATGAGTAATGTAAATCTTACTCCCAACTATTTGTTTGAGGTAAGTTGGGAGGTGTGCAACAAGGTTGGCGGTATTCATACCGTTATCGCCTCGAAAGCACCCACTGTAAAGCGTCAGATGGGAGATAAGTATATCACTATCGGCCCAGATTTCTTGCAGGACGCTGCTAACCCTGAGTTTAAGGAGGATACCACACTTATGGTAGCGTGGCGCGAGTCACTCTACAAGCAGGGTATTCGTGTTCGTATCGGCCGTTGGGCTATCAATAGCGAGCCTATCGCCATCCTTATCGACTTCAAGTCGTTCTTCGCCGAGAAGGATGAGATTCTCAAGAAGCTTTGGGAGTCATACCACGTAGACTCACTCTCGGGTCAGTGGGACTATGTTGAGCCTGTATTGTTTGGCTATGCTGCAGGTGTGGTTATCGCATCGTTCGCTGAGAACATGGCAGTATCTACCGACAAGATCGTTGCCCACTTCCACGAGTGGATGGCTGCTGCCGGCTCACTCTACCTTCGTGACAACGCTCCATACGTAGCAACAGTATTCTCTACACACGCAACAGTAATGGGCCGTTGCATCGCTGGCAACCGCCTACCACTATACACCGATCTTCATAAGTTTAATGCCGATGAGCTTGCACGTCAGTTCAACGTGATGGCAAAGCACTCGCTCGAGAAGTCGGCAGCAACATATGCCGATGCATTCCTCACCGTAAGCGAGATTACCGCTAACGAGTGCCGCTACTTGCTCGGTCGTGAGGTTACACGCATCACTCCTAACGGCTTTGAGAACGACTTCGTGCCTGAGGCTAAGGAGCTTGAGGTATTGCGCAAGAACTCACGCCAGCGCATCATCGACGTTGCATCGGCTACATGGGACTATGAGTTTGGCAGCGAGCCACTTATCGTAGCTACCAGCGGTCGCTATGAGTATCGCAACAAGGGTATCGACGTATTCCTCGAGTCGCTCAAGCAGCTCGCAGCATCAAACCTTGAGCGTGATATCATCGCCGTAATAGCTGTTCCTGCAGCTTCAACAGGCGCTCGTGCTGACCTTGTAGCTCATCTTGAGAACAAGGAGGCAGCAATCGACCCATCACAGCGTCGCTACCTTACTCACTACCTCGAGAACGAGGGCTGGGATCAGGTATGTCAGTCAGTAGATGGCAGCATCCTCTCAACATCGGCTTCACGTGTTAAGGTACTCTTCGTGCCTACATACCTCAATGGCCACGATGGCGTGTTCAACATGCCATACTACGATGTGTTGGCAGGTGTCGACCTCTCAGTATTCGCATCATACTACGAGCCATGGGGCTACACTCCACTTGAGTCAGTAGCATTTGGCGTTCCTACAGTAACCACAACACTCGCAGGCTTCGGTCTTTGGATTGCTAAGCACTCATCACACGAGGGTATCGATATCGTACGTCGTGACGACTACAACGAGCGTGAGGTAGTTCTCCAAATTACCGACGTTGTAAAGCGCTACCTCGGTCTTGATGCTGAGGCTATGGCAGAGGCTCGCACAGCAGCTCAGGATATGTCAACAACAGCTCTTTGGAAGAAGCTATTCAAGGAGTATATGGCTGCATACGAGGAGGCTATCGACAACTCTATGTCACGTACCAATCGTGTACTCATCGACGGTGGTGACCGCTCAGAGCAGATCAACTTCGTGCGTCAGCAGCTCACCTCAAACCGCCCTTCATGGCACCGTCTCATGGTTGAGAAGGGTATTCCTGAGCGTCTCAAGGCTCTCGAGGAGCTTTCACGCAACCTCTGGTGGTGCTGGACAGCATCAGCACGTGACCTGTTCGAGTCTGTAGATGAGGAGCTTTGGGTAAAGGTAGACCGCAACCCTATCGCACTTCTCGACAAGCTCTCTACAGCACGTTGCGAGGAGCTTTGCGCTGATAAGGAGTTCCTCAAGCGCATGGACGCTGTATACAAGGAGTTTACCGAGTATATGGCTGAGAAGCCATCGCCAGAGCATGCCAAGGTTGCTTACTTCTCTATGGAGTATGGTTTGCACTCGTCGCTTAAGATCTACTCTGGTGGTCTTGGTATCTTGGCTGGTGACTACCTCAAGGAGGCTTCAGACCGCAACGTACCAATGGTTGCTGTAGGTCTTTTGTACCGCTACGGTTACTTCACACAGCGTCTATCGGCACAGGGTGCCCAGGAGGCTACATACGAGGCACAGAACTTCTTCAAGCTTCCTATCTCGCCTGTACGTGATGAGTTCGGTAACTGGGTAACCACACAGGTGGCTTTGCCTGGCCGTACACTCTACGCACGTGTTTGGAAGTGCCAGGTAGGTCGTACCGACCTCTTCTTGCTCGATGCCGACTACGAGGCTAACCTCGAGGAGGATCGTCAGATTACATACTACCTCTATGGTGGTGACCTTGAGAACCGTCTCAAGCAGGAGATCCTGCTCGGCGTAGGTGGTATCCGCGCCCTCGTGAAGATGGGCATCAAGCAGGAGGTATACCACTGCAACGAGGGTCACGCAGCATTCATCGGCGTGGAGCGTATCCGCAACCTCATCGCTAAGAAGCACCTCTCGTTCTCTGAGGCTATGGAGGTTATCCGCTCATCATCGTTGTTTACAACACATACACCTGTTCCTGCAGGCCACGATGCATTCCCAGAGTCAATGATCCGTCAGTATATGTCACACTATCCTGACGTACTCGGCATCACATGGGATCAGTTTATTAACCTTGGTAAGACCAACCCTAACGATACTAACGAGAAGTTCTCAATGTCGGTACTCGCATGTAACCTCTCACAGGAGGTCAATGGCGTATCATGGCTCCATGGCGAGGTATCTAAGGATATCCTCGGTAACATGTGGCCAGGATACTTCAAGAATGAGCTTCACATCGGCTACGTAACTAATGGTGTTCACTTCCCAACATGGGTAGCATCTAACCTACGTCGCTTGTATGCTAAGTATTTCGGCGATGCCTTCACAGGTCACACATACAACATCCCTGAGTGGCAGAACGTACACAAGATTGATGATCAGGAGCTTTGGGCTGAGCGTATGATGCTCAAGGAGCGCCTCATCAAGACCATCCGCAAGCGCTATAGCGATCCTACACAGGTACGTCTTCAGTCGCCACGCCAGATGGTACAGGTTACCGAGAGCATTAAGCCAGATGTGCTTACTATCGGTTTTGCACGTCGTTTTGCAACATATAAGCGTGCTTACCTGCTCTTCACCAACCTTGAGCGTCTGTCAGCATTGGTAAACAACAAGGAGCGTCCTGTACAGTTTATCTTTGCAGGTAAGGCTCACCCTAACGATAAGCCAGGTCAGGATCTTATCAAGCGTATCGTGGAGGTATCAGCAATGCCAGAGTTCGTAGGTAAGATTGTCTTCTTGCAGAACTACGACATGGAGCTTGCACGCCGCATGGTACAGGGTGTGGATGTATGGCTCAACACTCCTACACGTCCATTGGAGGCTTCAGGTACATCGGGCGAGAAGTGCGTGATGAACGGCGTTATGCAGTTCTCAGTACTCGACGGTTGGTGGGTTGAGGGCTACAAGGAGGGTGCTGGCTGGATGCTTCCTATGGAGCGTACTTATGCCGACCAGCGCTTCCAGGATGAGCTTGATGCCGAGATGATCTACAACACCATCGAGGAGCAGATCGTACCACTATACTATGATCGTGCTGAGGATGGCGTGCCACACCGCTGGGTTAACTCAGTGAAGAAGTGTATCGCAGACATCGCATCAAACTTCACCACTAACCGCATGCTTATCGACTACGAGGAGCGTTTCTACAACAAGCTTGCTGCTCGTAAGCGTACAATCCTCGACAACAACTATATGATGGCTCGTGAAATTGCACAGTGGAAGCGCAAGGTATCTGCTGCATGGGACAACATCGCAATCCTCGATGTTAAGCGTGCCGAGATTGAGTCTGAGGCAATGTTCGTAGGTAAGAAGTATCGCTTCGAGCTTACCCTTGACCTCGCAGGCTTGGCTAAGGAGGATATCGGCGCAGAGCTTGTTGTTGCTACTCAGATTGAGGCAGGCCAGGCAGCAAATGTTGTTGAGACACGCCGCTTGGAGGTTGTCGCTGAGGAGGGTAACACCGTAACCTTGGCTTTGGATTACGCACCAGAGCATACAGGTACGTTTGACGTTGCACTTCGTGTGTTCCCTGTAAACGACAAGCTGGAGCATCGTATGGACTTTGCGCTTGTTAAGTGGGCGTAATTAATCTCTTGAGATAAGAGGCTGAATAAAAAGTGTATTTTGTCGTTATGCTCGCCCTCAAAATGCTCATTTACGCTTAGTAAACTCCGCTTTTTCGGGCTTCGCATG
>JAZNQJ010000144.1:0-16044 GCA_045590115.1 Alistipes sp.
CCTCGGAGCGCATATACGATGACTTTGAGGATTTGATATTTAGTGGCTCGGAGCTTGGCCACAACATTCTTGGCTCTAAGGCTACGCTCGCTAAGCTCTCTACAGCAGAGCTACGTAGCTTCGTGGAGCGCACCTATACAACCGACCAGATGGTATTCTCATCTATAGGTAACTTCTCGGCCACCACAGCACGTAGTGTCGCTGAGCAGTATTTGGGAGGCTATGAGCCTACGGTGCGTGGCTACGAGCGTGTGAAGCCTACTCAGTACACCCCCTTTAGCCTTACGCAGCAGCGACATACCCATCAGTCACATGGCATCGTGGGTACACGTGCCTATGGCATTGCGGATGAGCGTCGCCTGCCTTTAGCCCTGCTGTGTAACGTTCTTGGAGGCCCCTTTGCCAACTCGTTGCTTAACCTTGAGCTTCGTGAGAAGCATGGCCTCTCGTATAATGTGGAGGCTACCTACACACCCTATTCCGATAGTGGCATTGTGGCTATCTACTTCTCTACAGACCACTGCCATTCGGATGACTGCTTAGCGCTTATCTCGGAGCAGATAGAGCGCCTACGTTCTGTACGCCTTACACCACGTAGACTCGGTGTTGCCAAGCGACAGTTTATCGCCCAGATGGCCATATCTATGGAGTCTAACGAGGGTTATATGCTCGGTGCGGGCAAGAGCTATCTGCTATATAAGGATATAGATACGCTTGAGGAGGCCTATAAGAAGGTTATGGCAATCTCGGCCGATCAGATATGCGACGTTGCCAACGACTGCTTCTCGCAACTTTCACAGCTGGTATATAAATAGTGTGACGATGGATAAACTTGAACAATATATCTTGGACAACACCAAGCCTGAGGAGGCATTGCTTCACCGCCTTGAGCGTGAGACATATCTACGTGTTATCAACCCACGCATGATCTCGGGACATCTTCAGGGCAAGCTCCTTGAGATGCTTGTGCGTATGATGCGCCCACAACGCATACTTGAGATAGGCACCTTTACGGGCTACTCGGCATTAAGCCTTGCACGTGGCCTCGAGGATGGTGCTTTTATTGATACAATCGAGGTTGATGATGAACTTGAGGATATCGCAGCAAAGTATTTTGCTGAGTCGGAGTATGGCCACCGTATACGCCAGCATGTGGGCTCAGCTCTCGATGTTGTACCACGCCTTGGTGAGGTCTACGATATGGTCTTTATTGATGGCGACAAGCGAGAGTACCCCGACTACTACCGTATGTTGATGGATGGGGGGTATGTGCGTAGCGGCTCAGTGATGCTGGCCGATAATATCTTGTGGTATGGTAAGGTTGCAGAGCCTATTGCACGCAACGACCGCCATACTGAGGCTATCGTTGAGTTTAACCGCATGGTCAAAGAGGACGAGAGGGTTGACAATGTCATCGTGCCTATACGTGACGGCATCAACCTTATTCGTGTGAAGTAAAGGCTACAACTACCCAATCGCCACGTCGAGAATCATCATTATCACAAAGCCTATAGCGAAGGCTACTGTGCCTATGTTGGTGTGTTCGCTCTGCTGGGTCTCGGGGATAAGCTCCTCGACAACAACATAGAGCATTGCACCTGCCGAGAATGCGAGAAGGTAGGGTAGTGCTACGGCAATATAGTCGTATAGTCCAATCATTAGTAGTGCCGCCAACGGCTCGACAATACCCGAGAGACCACCATAGAACCATGCCCTACGTCGTGACATGCCATCCGAGCGTAGCGGTAGAGATATTATCGCCCCCTCAGGGATATTCTGTATGGCCATACCTACGGCCAGCGCCATGGCAGCACTCAGCGTCACACCACCATCGCCCGCCAAAGCTCCCGCAACAACAGCACCTACAGCCATACCCTCTGGGATATTATGTAGCGTTACGGCCAATAGCAACATCGGCCTACGTCCTAACTTTGAGCTAATACCCTCAGGCTGTGTGCCTCCAGGGTGGAGGTGTGGCACAAGACTATCTAAGCCTAAGAGGAAGAGCATGCCGAGCAAAAAGCCTACGGCTGCGGGCATCCAGCTAAGCTTGCCAAGAACTTCGGAAAGCTCCAATGAGGGGATTATGAGCGACCATACTGAGGCTGCTACCATCACACCTGCAGCAAAGCCAAGCAACGCTTTGGTTACTCGTGGCGCAACGCTCTGGCGTGTGAAGAATACCGCCGAGGCACCAAGTACAGTGCCGACGAATGGCGCAAGGACTATAACTAATGTTGTCATACGTTGGTGTGTGTTAATGAATTAAGGGAGCTTAGAGAGTTAAGAGAAGATTGCTCAATCTCTAACTTCACTAAGCCCCCTATGCTCCCCTAAGTCTCTTACGAAACTATTAGCATCTACTAATAGTTCTCAGCCTTAAGCTGGAAGTAATCCTGAGGGTGAGTACATACAGGACACATCTTAGGAGCATCCTTGCCTACGTGGATGTGGCCACAGTTAGAACACTGCCAGATCATGTCGCCGTCACGTGAGAATACCAAGCCACCCTCTACGTTAGCAAGCAGCTTACGGTAGCGCTCCTCATGCTCACGCTCAATCTTGCCCACCTCATCAAAGAGGAATGCGATGTGGTCGAAGCCCTCCTCACGAGCATCCTTAGCCATCTCGAAATACATATCAGTCCACTCGTAGTTCTCGCCCTCGGCAGCAGCCTTGAGGTTCTCGGCAGTAGTGCCGATGCCCTGCAGGAGCTTAAACCAAATCTCGGCATGCTCCTTCTCGTTAGCAGCAGTCTCCTCAAAGATCTTAGCTATCTGCACGTAGCCATCCTTCTTAGCCTTTGATGCAAAATATGTGTACTTGTTGCGTGCCTGGCTCTCGCCTGCAAATGCCTCCCACAAGTTCTTCTCGGTCTTAGTTCCTTTCAAATCCTTCAAATCTTTCATAGTCTTTAGTTGTGTTAATAGGTTTGTAATTTAGTTTTCTTGTCTTTTCTTGATGCAAAGATAGTAGTTTTTTTTTAAACTACAATAGGTTTTACATTATAATATTTTATATATCTATAAGTATATATTATAGTAGTAGGCTCAAAATTACTGATCTCTTATCCCTAATTTCTAAGAAGCTGTTTGAATTTTATTTCGAGATTATTTGAGAGCTAATTTCGTGTAAATTTTCATTTGGGGTATGCAGGTAATAGTGGACTATTTCCAATTATCACAAATGAAAAGTTGCCGAAAAGAGCCTCAAAGAAGTCGAAACTATCTTTTGCAGCAACCTACAAACTCTTTCAATAAAATTCAAAACAGTTTCTAAGAACTACGCCTTAGATTTTCAAATTTTTTAATACCTTTGTATTTGATTATAATCTCGTAGATATTATGACTTTGTTAGACCGAGAGCATAAAATTGCCTTTGCACGTATCATCACAGACCTCATTGAGGCAGATTTTGTTGTTGAGGCCGATGAGATGCAATTCTTTGAGAGAATTATATCTGAGCAAGGTTTTGCTATATCCGCTACGATGCTTGCTCAGGCAAAGAAGATAGATTTTGCCAAGGCGCTATCTATTCTCAAAACTCTCGATGAGAGTGGTAGAGCTATGGTGGTTAATACCCTTAAGCAGCTATCTATGTCCGATGGAGTGTGTGTGCCTCTCGAGGCGATACTTATATTTGCCGTAGAGCAGGCGTTGATGAATGACGCTACGGTGTACTCAATACCTCAGTCGGGCATTAATATAGATAATCTGAAGGTCATATATGTCGAGAATCAAGAGACCGAAGTAGGCAGACAGATTGAATCATCGCTGTCATCAATAGTCAGCGAGCTAAAGTTGGTGGGGTTTGATTTTGTCTATATCCCACGCCTAATTCAGGACTTCGGGCGTATGGGCCATGACTATCTTAGGAAGGTGGTAAAGTATATGATACCATCTATATCTGATCTTCGAGTAAATGATATTTGTGAAAATTTGCGTGGATTGACAACCGCACGATTCTGTCGTGACCTGCTCTATAAGAAGCTCGGCATGAATCTTATTGATTGCAATCCATCGTTGCTCATAAAGATCAACGACTCTGATATTGTCGATAAGCATGAGGCTGAGGCTGTTGAGAGAACAAGATATAGCAACTTCCTACGTTTGGAACTTCGAGGTAATGTATTTGATGAGATTCACTCATTTGTTGAGATCTACCACTCGATGATTAGCTGCTCTATAATGGTCGAGAGCAAGCCTCGTTTACCTAAGTTTATATATACAGGATTTCATCGTTCGTTGTTCGACCTAATAGCCTTTTGTCGTGAACTCAAGGAGTATAGATTGGTGTTTGAGTCCGAGAGACATGGCTTGAAGGCCTATTTTGAGTCGTTGGATAATCCCGCCGATAAAGTAGTGCTTAAATTGACACCCCGACAGTTGGCGTTGTACTATCTGATTGTAAGCAAATCGCTCTCGGGCGAAGGGCTTGATTGGCGAGAGCATATCCCCGAGAGCCGTAAACAGGAGTTGGTCGCAGAGTATAATCGTGTATACAGCAGGTTATCGAAGGCGAATAGTGTCTTGGAGTATAAAGATCGCACCCTGGTGCATCATATCAAGCAGATAGTAGGCTCTTGTAAGTATATTGCCAACGCCTCGATGTTTATCCCTGAGCATCATAAGTCGGGTATTGACTCCTTCTATAAGGTTAAGGCAGGCGAAAAATTCGTTGTTTTCAGATAAAATACAACGTTGTAACACACATCTTAAATGGTATATTAGTGGTACCTTTGCGCAAATTTTATAAATATTGTATAAGATGCGTAAAAAGGAGGATTATCGTGCGATATGCCTATCAGAAGACTCTGATGTGGTGAGAAGTGGTGTGGGTGGCAATATCATCCCTCCTCCCGAGAAGGAACCGTTGTGGAAACAATATCTCGAAAAATATAAGGATCCAATAATCATCGTACTCTTAGTAGTATTCTTCTTCTCTGTTGTTGTTGCACTCTACGAGGTGCTGTATATGGATAAGGGGTGGTCTATACTATTGGAGCCATCAGGAGTTCTTACGGCACTACTATTGGCTACAGGCGTAGGCTTTTTGTTTGAGGTCAAGGCGGGCAAAGAGTTTGATATTCTTAACAAGGTTAAGGACTCTCGCCCGGTGAAGGTGCTGCGCCGCAAGGATGCTCGTAGCAGCGCACGACTACGTATGATCAAGAAACATGATGTGGTGGTCGGCGATGTCGTTAAGCTGGAGGCTGGCGATGAGGTGCCTGCCGATGGATATCTCAAAGAGTCTATGGCATTGCGTGTCGATGAGTCGAACTTCACAGGCGAGCTTTATGCTAATAAGACCACAGTAGAGTCTGAGTTTAAGAGCGATGCTACTTATCCATCCAATTTTCTATTGCGAGGCTCTACGGTTATCGAGGGCGTAGGATGGTTTGTCGTGTCAGCCATAGGTATGGATACCGAAGAGGGTAAGGGTGTGGCAAAGACTCAGGAGGGTAGCGATGTGGATACTCCACTCAATAAGCAGCTTGCTCATTTGGGTAAGATGATCTCATTAATCAGCTTTGTCCTCGCATCGTTGATAGTCATCGGCCGTATCATCTATTTCTTCTTCTTTGATGGTGATCCCGCTAATAATCATAGCTTTATCGAGATAGCCGAGTTTATGCTTGGCTCAATAATGATTGCCGTAACACTTATCGTGGTGGCTGTACCTGAGGGATTGCCCATGAGTGTTACTGTAAGCTTGGCGCTGAGCATGCGTAAGATGCTCAAGGAGAATAACCTTGTGCGTAAGCTCCATGCCTGTGAGACTATGGGCGCTGCTACAGTAATCTGCACCGATAAGACGGGTACGCTTACAAAGAATCAGATGACAGTAGTAGCCACCGACCTTTATGGCGGAAGAGAGGAGCAGAAGCTACTACGCCTTATTATGGCTGTTAACTCTACTGCCGAGGTCTACTATGAGTCGGCAGATAAGGTTGAAACTATTGGTAATCCTACGGAGGTGGCGCTGCTCAAGTGGATGGTGCAGGGTGGATATAACTATCAGCCCTATCGCCGTAGGTTTAGGGTTGTAGAGCAGCAGCCATTCTCTACCGAGACCAAGTCGATGAAGAGTGTCATAGCACTTGAGGATGGCCGTAGGTTGAGCCTATATAAGGGTGCGCCAGAGATTCTTCTTGCTATGTGTGACGCAATAGCTGGAGGTCAGACACGTGCGCATATCGATGAGGTGTTGCACGACTACCAGCATAAGGCGATGCGAACACTCGGCTTTGCCTACCAATATAGTTCGGGGGATGATCGCTCAGAGATGGTGTTTATCGGTGTTGTGGGCATTGCCGACCCTATTCGTGATGATGTCAAGGAGGCTATTCACATGTGTAGGGACAATGCTGGTGTTAGGGTGATTATAGTTACGGGCGATACTCCAGGTACTGCCACCGAGATTGGTCGCCAGATAGGCCTTGTGGGCGATGATGATAAGGCATTAACCATCACAGGCCCCGAATTTGACGCTATGGATGATGAGAGTGCGTTAGAGCTGCTCAAGGATGATAATTTTAAGATTATATCACGCGCACGCCCTAACGACAAGGCTCGCTTGGTGACACTCCTACAATCGCTTGGTCATGTGGTGGCCGTAACAGGCGATGGAACAAACGATGCCCCAGCACTGAGCAAGGCTCAGGTGGGACTCTCAATGGGCGATGGCACGTCGAGAGCTAAGGAGGCGAGCGACATTACAATCATCGATAACTCGTTCTCAAGCATCAATAAGGCGATAATGTGGGGACGCTCGCTATATCTAAACATCCGCCGTTTCATCATCTTCCAGATGACTATCAACGTGTGTGCCTGCCTTATTGTACTCTTAGGCTCGTTCATAGGCTTGGATTCTCCGCTGAGTGTCACACAGATGCTTTGGGTGAATCTTATCATGGATACATTTGCCGCTATGGCACTATCGTCGTTGCCTGCCGATCGTAAGGTTCTCTATGAAAAGCCTCGTGACCCTAATAGCCATATTATCGATAGACGTATGATGCGTCAGATATTGGGCTTCGGACTTGTGTTCTTTATTGTGCTGGCCGGCTTGTGGCAGGTGTTGGGACACAACGATATTACATCGGTCTACGACCTATCACATCTTAGCTTAAGCGAGATAATCTCCTCAGGTCTCTTTGAGTTTGAGTCTAACAACCTAACTGTATATGAGCATGGTGTCTTCTTCTCGATCTTTGTGATGTTGCAGTTCTGGAACCTCTTTAATGCCAAGTATTTCCGTACTGGTCGTAGCTTAATACAGGATGTTGTAGGGCTGTTTACTAATAGCAAAAAGGTCAAGGAGTCGTATAGCGCAGGCTTCTTGTGGATACTTTTGGTGATCCTTCTTGGCCAGATACTCATCGTAAACTATGCCGGAGCGATGTTCAATGTCTCACGCCTAACACTCTCGGATTGGTGCTGGATACTTCTCATCACCTCACCCGTACTATTAGTTTGCGACATCTTCCGCTGCCTAAGTAATGTGTTAAATAGGTCAACAAAAATAGTCAATAAATAGCTGGCGATACTTGATAGTTTTCAACATAATGACTATCTTTGTGTAAAGATATAACACAAAGATATGTCGTTATGGAGTGGCAAGATCTAATTGAAAGCCAACAGAAAGCATTAGCAAGGGTATTGTCCGATGCAATTTTAGCTGATAAGGTTATTGATGAGAATGAAATAAATCGTTATCAGGAGTTGGTGGGTAATAACGTAGAACATAAACTATTCTCTCAAGCAAAGCAACTGACATTAGCCAAGGCGGTTGAGATATGGCAAAAATGTTCTGAGGATCAAAAAAAGTATTTTCATGACATTCTTAAGGGTGTAATCAAGAGTGATGGTGTGTGTAGCCCTGCAGAGGCTAAGTTTTTAACTGCAATAGACTACTGCGTATCGCACAATCAACTATTTTGGCACAATAACCGTCAAATTACTAAGTATGAACTTAAATCATTCAAACTTGGTGATATGCCTATGGGACATAGGTTTGTGTTCTATGTTGAGGATAAAGACAATAAAGAACTTAATAATGAAATTGTTGAGCATTATGGTATTATATCCAACCTGCTCGCAAGTATTGGGTTTCAGTTTATCTATATTCCTAAGCTTGTAGAGTTGTATATCCTCAAGGGGGAGAAGATTTTTGAAAGCATGGCTATGTTTCTATTCCCCGATATAGAGTCAGATAGGGTCAAGCAGGCATATGAAAATATCAAAAAAATGACCACATCTAACTTTGTTACTCAATACTTGAGGCGTAAAATGGGTTTTAATATTGATTGCGTAACAAGTTCGTTGCTCGTTATGTTGGGCAATTCTAATGTGCTTACAAATAGAGCCACATCAGCTATTGGTCTAAGGTATGATAGATATGCCAATATGCTTAAAATTAATCTTCAGAATGGGGATTCTGTTGTTGATACAATAAGTCAGTTTATTGAGGATTATAATAAGAATGTAACATTTAATCACTTTACCGATTTTGACCCATCGCACACTAAGCTACTATACCAAGGTATCTACAAGTTCTTCTTTAACTTAGTTGCGTTAGCAAAGAACAGAGAGGAGTTTTTACGAATAGACATCAATACAGATAAAAAAACGCTATCAATAAATGGAAGTTGTATCAATGCACCGTCAACTCTAAAATCGTTGTATGCGCTTATCATATGCTCTTCGGTTTTGGGCGATAGGCAGGGTATTCCTAATATAGATACAGCAACACAGGAGCAAATGGGCAGTGTCCATCTACGTTATATAAGTATCCATGAGAAACTTAAAAATACAAAGAAAACAATTAGTAGCAATCTGTATAAAAGGCTTACTATTAATCTTTCAGAACTTAGGAATATTATTAAAAATACAATTCATGATGATGTTAAGGGCTTTGTGCGATTCAGTGCCAACAAATATATTAAGGTACTTGTCCAGCCTGAGAATGTGTTTGTCGATGATATACCCATAGCTGAACATCCCGAGTGGAAAGATATATAGATCTAATAAGATGCGACGTGTTACATATAGTTACACGTCGTTTTCTTTTATATTTAGGGCTATTTCATAAATCTATATGTAAGTATGTGTAATTTGAATAATCGCATCATCTTACCACTACCTTTGTAGTAGCAAAAGGATATAACCGATGAGTTAATGTCGGTATTCCTATTAATTGAAACAAAAAATATAAAACGATACGAATTATGAAAAAGCTATTTTTACTCTTGGTCCTTTGCTTTGCAGGATGCATTAACGAGACTTTCGCACAAACCTATGTTAGTGGTTATACTCGAAAGGATGGTACATATGTAAATGGCTATTATCGCTCAGAGCGCAATAGTACTAATCACGACAATTATAGTACATCCGGAAACTATAACCCCTACAACGGGAGCGTAGGATCAAGAGCTAAAGACTACAGTTCGGAGGCATACAACTATGGTGCTGGCAAAACTATCCACACAGGATCACGTGGAGGTCAGTACTACATAAATAGTAACGGAAATAAAACCTATGTCCCCAAGCGCAGTTCCTCAACAGGTAGTTCGTCACGACGTAACTCATCTGGGTATGGCATAAATAGATCGAGTTACTCTTGGTAACACTATGTAATACAGCAGACTGTTGAGATAGAACGTAGTTTAAGTTGAAAATTTGCACTCTACAGATATTAACTGATTATTAACACTTAAAACCTTACTACTATGACAACACCATTATTAGGCTACTTATTGATTCGCTCATTTCAGATTGCGAAGCAGAAGTTGAATGAGAAGAAGTATAAGAAGTAGACTTACAACTTATCTTCGCAGCATTGCCGGCTGAATCTGCGGTGGGTGAGTAATCACCCATCGCAACAACGGCAAAAGCTAAATATAAATTTAATTATTAATTTAAGAACGTGTAAAATGGATAGAAATAAGATTGAGCAAATAACTCGAGAGATTATTGGTGGCGATGACTTTGTGAACCTTGATCGCAGGGATGTCGAGTTCTTTATTAATAATGCGGATAATACCGAGATGATGCTCATGGAGGTATATAAATCTGATCTTATAGAGAGCGTTAAGAGCAAAGTCGAGGAATTTACTAAACATCACGATTGTAGCAAGTATACTGATATACTAATGTCGATAAAGATCAGAGATGCTGAGAGTATTACATATGCTCAAATGATAGAGTTGCTCGAGGAGATTAGAAACATCAACAATTCAGCAAATGTGGTTTGGGGCATATCTCAGGATGGTGAACTCTCAGATGATTCCATGCGAGTGATACTGTTGCTGAGTTATAAATAGTAATAGAGATAATAGGAATTATAAGCAGAGTTTTATACGTCAACTTAAATAACAAAAATGAGTATTAACAATAAAATACTATGAGTTATGAGTAGCGAATTGAAGAGGCTCGGAGAAAACATTGCGCAAGAAGTCGGGCTATGATTAGTTAGACGTGCTAGATAATCCACAGTCAGCAATAGCAACAGCAACCGCTTGTCTTGTGCTTCGATGTTAAGATGGGCAGAAAAGGGAGGTTTCATAACACCGCCATTTTGTCAGGTCTGCTTATACGAACAATATTGCTTAATAGGGTTTTCTATAACGAATTTCATACAAATAGATGAAGGTAGATTACTTGTATTTACATCATCTATACTATAAACTAATAACATATAACTTTTAAATTAATAGATATTATGACAATGGATTTAAAGACAATCAAGGAGCTAAATAGCCTTGCTATTAATCTCATGCAATTATGGAATAATATGTTTGTTAACGGTTATGTGTTGTATGTTGATACCCACAATATCGAAGGGCTACCACATGCCGTAGTTTATGGTAATGAATTTCTTCTAAGCCCAGAGTCATATGTTCAACCCCCAATGCCATCATTGGCGACCACTATTGAACAGGTATCTAATGCGAGAGAGACACATGTTAGTAAAATGGCTCTATTTGACAAGGAGGAATTTTTCTATTATAAGGTTGTAAGTAGTGATGATGATGTGACTGTATTAATAGGCATATCAAGCATGATATATGGTCGCTCACATGGACGTATAGCAGAATGTAGGAAGGTTGACAATGATATGTGGCAGATAGTTGCCAATCATCATAATGGAGCTGTGATATGTAATGGATATCTGGGTAGTCTTCAGGAGTGTTTCATGAGGATTATTGATGTGGAGATGCATTCAGAATCCCCGTATGAGGATATGAAAGAATATTATCCTGAAAGATATGAATCGGCAATGCAAAGGGCCTTAATTGTAAATATTGAGGCTGATGGCGGTATTAATGTTAATAGCTGGTTCGGAATATAGAACGATAAATAATTTTAAATAAAAACTACTATGACCAAAGACGCTATAGATCAGATATTTGATAGAGCCCGTCATGGAGATGTCTTTGCTCAGGTACTTATGGGTCAGATACTCTGTGAGGGAAAGTATACCCAGCAAGATAGGCAGAATGGTATCGGATGGCTCCGCAATGCAGCACAGTGCAACTGTCTATATGCTCGTGAGCTGATCAATGAGTATATTGCCGTTACTACCCCTGTGCAACCAAGCAGTGGTGGGGTTACTTCTCTGCAGAGTGGCAACACGTCTGATGTGGACAATATCGCCGAACTTAACTCGTTGATAGGCCTTGAGCGTGTGAAACATGATGTGGAGTCGTTGCGTAACTTCCTTAAGATTCAGGCATTGCGTAAGCAGCAAGGCTTTCCCAATACCTCGGTGTCGTACCATTGTGTATTCTCGGGCAATCCAGGAACCGGCAAGACTACCGTTGCACGCATTGTTGCGGGTATCTACAAGGAACTTGGAATCTTAAAGAAGGGACACCTTGTGGAGGTTGATCGCTCTAAGCTTGTTGGTGAATATGTCGGCCAAACAGCCCCTAAGACAAATAAGGTGATAGATGAAGCGCTTGATGGAGTTCTATTTATTGATGAGGCATACTCACTCGTTGGCGAGGGTAGTGACTATGGTGCTGAGGCCATAGCAACACTGCTCAAGCGTATGGAGGATGATCGAGACCGTTTAGTGGTTATTCTTGCTGGCTATACCGATGAGATTAAGGAGTTTATCAACTCCAATCCTGGTTTGCAGTCTCGTTTCAATCGCTATATACAGTTTGATGATTACTCTGCTGAGGAGTTGGTTGAGATCTTCAAACGCAACATGCGCAAGTCACGATACAAGATTAAGCGTGACGCATTCGAGGAGTTGCAGAATGTTATTGAGCGAGCCGTTGCTTTACGCGATAAGAATTTTGGTAATGCACGATATGTACGCAACCTTTTTGAGAAGGTTGTTCAGAACCAGGCTAATCGTCTTGCACGACTCGCTACCGTAACTAATGATGACTTGAGCCTAATAACTCGAGAGGATATAAACTTCTAAAACATACGACTATGGATGAACTTAACACACTTTTTGGCGATGCCGAGCAGCTATGGCAGTATATCAAGGCTTACTCCGCAAAGGCAGGTCGTGAGGCAACACGCACAGTCTTGGAGTTGTATTATGTGGTAAAGTCTCCCAATACACCAACGCTTGATAAGACTCTTATTGTTACTGCGCTTGGCTACCTGTTGCTCCCTAACCACATGATTAATCGTGATAACCATCAGTGGTTGGCATTGGTAAGCAAGGGTGCTGCTGTTATGTTAGCCTATAACCGAGTAAAGACCCACGTGACTCCTGCGATTAAGACTCAGGTTGAGGGTGTTCTTAATCAGTGGTTTAATGATGACTCTGAGCTTGATGCTTCGCCGTTGCAGCCACAGCTTCCAGGGGGTGATGTTGACTTCTCAGAGCCATATCCCAAATCTATTCCCAACAATTTTGATGATGTGACCGCTCCAGCTAAGCCGAATAAGTCATTAGGCGGTTACGGCGATGATGAAGAGGTGGTGGTAGATTAATTGCTGACAGACGTAAACGATAGTGATTGGCCACTTGGGGCTATTTTAGGGGGCTGAGGGGATTAACCAAAGCTCCTCTATTTTGTTTTGCACCATAATTGCATCTTTTGTGGAGTAACACTTAAATTTACTGTTATGGATAAAGCAAAACAAACTAATGGTTTTAGGCTTAGCGTGCTGACTCTTGTGGTCATGAACGTGACGGCCGTTGTGAGCCTGCGTGGACTCGCCTCCGAGGCTATATATGGTCTGCAGTCGGCATTCTACTACCTCTTTGCTGCCATTGTCTTCCTGATTCCTACGGCGTTGGTTGCGGCAGAGCTTGCTGCGATGTTCTCTAACAAGCAGGGTGGTGTCTTTCGCTGGGTGGGCGAGGCATTTGGCCCTCGTACGGGATTTGTGGCGATATGGTTGCAGTGGATACAATCTACGGTGTGGTATCCTACGGTACTCACGTTTGGTGCTGTGAGCATAGCCTTTATAGGCACAGACCCAACGACAGATGCGGCACTCGCCTCCAATAGGGTATTCACCCTCATCGTGGTGTTAGCAATCTATTGGTTGGCAACGATTATCGCCCTACGTGGCTTGGATTGGGTAGGCAAGGTGAGTAAGTGGGGTGGTATCATAGGTACGATAATCCCTGCGGCGTTGCTCATCATCTTAGCCGTAATATACTTGGCTAAGGGCGGACACAACAACCTCGATATGCATCGTAGCTTTTTCCCCGACCTTACGAACTTCTCAAACCTTGTCTTAGCATCGAGCATCTTCCTCTTCTATGCCGGTATGGAGATGATGGGTATCCATGTCATGGAGGTGGATAACCCTAAGCGTAACTATCCACGTGCCATTATTCTTGGCTCGCTGGTTACGGTAGCTATCTTTATCCTCGGCACCTTTGCCCTTGGTATCGTTGTGCCAGCCAAAGATATCAGCCTTACGCAGACACTTCTTATAGGCTTCGACCGCTACTTTGCCTTCCTTAAGATGTCGTGGATGGGGCCTATCATCGCTATTGCCCTTGTCTTTGGTGTGCTTGCGGGCGTGCTTACATGGGTGTCTGGCCCCTCGAAGGGTATCTATGCAGTAGGTCGTGCGGGCTATCTGCCACCATTCTTTCAGAAGGCAAACTCACGTGGTGTGCAGCGTAACATTCTCCTTGTGCAGGGATGTATCGTTACCGTTGTTGGCGCACTATTTGTCGTTATGCCTTCGGTGCAGTCGTTCTATCAGATACTCTCGCAGCTTACCGTGCTGCTATATCTCACGATGTATATGTTGATGTTCTCGGCAGCTATTGTGCTACGCTATCGTAAACCCGATGTTGAGCGACCCTTCCGTCTTGGTCGTGGCAATGGCATGATGTGGCTGCTTGCGGGCTTAGGCTTTGCGGGGTCGTTGCTCGCCTTTGTGCTTAGCTTCATACCGCCTTCGCAGATTGCCGTAGGTAGCAAGGCTGTGTGGTATGGTGTGCTTATCGCTGGCGAGGTCATCGTGGTGATTATACCTATAATCATCTATGCCCTCCGCAAACCATCGTGGAAGGCTGCAGATGCCGACATCGAGCCATTCGACTAAGATGGGGTAGAATAAGAAGCTGTTTTGAATTTTATTGAAAGAGTTTGTTCGTTGCTGCAAAAGAGCCTCAAAGAAGTCGAAATAAAATTCAAACAGCTTCTAAATAGTACTGAAACCCGGTTTCTTTGAAGAAGGAATTAGATGTGGTCTCGACATGAAATTAGGCTGGATAGGACATACTTGACGTATTTCCTACTCAGCCTAATGATTGAGAGGCCACAGATAGCCCCTGAAATTATAGGGCCATGAGCATAAGCAACTGCGCTGTCAACACTCGTAGGAACATAACTACGGGGTAGACTGTAGCATAGCTTACGGCAGGCATATCGTTACCCGACGAGGTGCTTGCGAAGCCGAGTGCTGGAGGGTCGGTCATTGAACCCGCCATAAGACCCATAAGCGTATAGTAGTTAATCTTAAACTTAAGGCGTGCAATGAGTGAGACGATGATAAGCGGTAATACTGTGATGATAACACCATAGCCCACCCACTTATAGCCGCCACCAACGATAGCATCGATGAAGCCATCGCCAGCACCGATACCTACGGCAGCGAGGAACATGGCAAGGCCAATCTCACGAAGCATGAGGTTAGCACTCATCGTGGTGTAGGTAACAAGGTGGAAGTGTGGGCCGAACTTACCCAACAGGATAGCGATGATAAGTGGGCCACCTGCCAAGCCGAGCTTTACGGGCTGTGGGATGTTCATAAGAGGCAACGAGCCGAGCAACACACCAAGAGCGATACCCAAGAACACAGGCAACAGGTTAGGATGGTCGAGCTTCTTGAGCGAGTTGCCAAGTACCTTCTCGGCAGCAGCAACAGCAGCCTCAGGACCCACAACCATAACTCTATCGCCCACCTGAAGCTCCATACCCTGATAAGGGATGAGGTCGACACCGGCACGATGCACACGTGTGATGTTGATGCCATAGCGGGTACGTAGGCGGAGGTCTGAGAACTTCTTGCCGTTGATATTCTCGTGAGTGATAAGTATTCGGCGTGACACGAGTGGTGTAGACTGCATGGCTGTAGCACCCCACTCATCGGCAGTCATCTCCACAGGCTTACCGAAGAATGCCAAGATAGCCTGGCTATCCTCCTCCGAGCAGATGATGCGTAGGCGGTCGCCAATAGAGAGCTGTGAGTTACCATCGGCCATGACAATCTCGCCCGACGAGTGCATGATGCGTGAAACGACAAACTGTCTACCAATGAGCATATGCGCAATAGCGATGGTCTTACCCTCGAGCATCTGGTTGGTAAACTCCACAGAGTAGCGGTGAGGGAGCTGTGTCTCGTTGCTCATAGCGGCAAGACCCTCATCCTCCTTCTTGAAGTCGACACGTAACACGTAGCGCATAAATATCATCGTGAGGATGATACCGATAACGCCCAATGGGTAGGCTACGGCATATCCCAGCGAGATATTTGGGTCGTCGATACCTGTAGAGTCCGTATATGCCTGCTGAGCAGCACCAAGACCTGGTGTATTGGTCAC